>NZ_JAESIF010000266.1:0-778 GCF_016757295.1 Streptomyces sp. M2CJ-2
CCCCTTCTAGCCCCCCAGGAGCCGCTGTGATCAAGGTCGTACGGGGCCATCCCACCCCGGAGGAGCTCGCCGCCGTGGTCGCGTTGCTCTCCGCTGTCCGTGCCCCGGGTCCCGGACCTGCTCCCCACCGTGCCGGTGCTTGGGCCTCCCCTCGACTGCTCTTGCGCACGCCTCAGGGATACGGCCCTGTCGGCTGGCGCGCCTCAGCCCTCCCCCAGTGAATTTCCGAACGGAGAGACCATGAACGTCCTGCGACAGCGCGCAGATCTCGGTGGTGCGGCGCCGCCTCGACTGCGTGTGGTGATCGCCAAACCCGGACTCGACGGTCACGACCGCGGCGCCAAGGTGATCGCCCGCGCGCTGCGCGACGCCGGGCACGAGGTGATCTACACCGGACTGCACCAGACCCCGGAGCAGATCGTCGCCACCGTCATCGCCGAGGACGCACCCGTCCTGGGCCTTTCCGTCCTCTCGGGCGCCCACCTGACGATCGTGGGGCGCGTGATCGAGCTGCTGGCACGGGAAGACGCGAGCGACGTCCGCATCCTGGTCGGCGGCATCATCCCGGACGCCGATGTCCGCGCGCTCGAAGCCATGGGCGTCGCCGCGGTGTTCACCCCCGGTGCGGACATCCGCCGCATCGTCGAGACCGTCGATGCGCTCAGTGCCGACCGGACGGACGTACAGGAGACGGCATGCTGACCAAGGTGCTCATCGCCAACCGTGGCGAAATCGCTGTCCGCGTGGCCCGGGCCTGCCAGGACGCCGGCATCACCAG
>NZ_JAESIF010000267.1:0-768 GCF_016757295.1 Streptomyces sp. M2CJ-2
GTTGCGGCGGGCGTCCGACAGCCGCTCCACCACCAGCACGCCCACGCCCTCGCCCCAGCCGGTGCCGTCCGCACCGTCGGCGAACGCCTTGCAGCGCCCGTCCGCGGACAGACCCCGCTGCCGGCTGAAGTCGACGAACGTGTCCGGCGTCGACATCACCGTCACCCCGCCCGCCAGCGCCAGCGAGCACTCGCCCCGGCGCAGCGCACCCACCGCCCAGTGCAGCGCCACCAGCGACGACGAACACGCGGTGTCCACCGTCACGGTGGGCCCCTCCAGACCCAGCGCATAGGCCACCCGGCCGGAGACCACACTGGCCAGGCTGCCGTTGCCGACGTAGCCCGCCAGCTCCTCCGGCACCGCGCCCCGCGAGCCCCAGTCGTGGTACATCACCCCGGCGAACACCCCGGTGGCGCTGCCCCGCAGGCCCGCCGGGTCGATGCCGGCCCGCTCCAGCGCCTCCCAGGACACCTCCAGCAGCAGCCGCTGCTGCGGGTCCATCGCCTGCGCCTCCCGCGGACCGATCCCGAAGAACTCGGGATCGAAGTCCGCCGCCCGGTAGAGGAACCCACCCTCCCGGGTGTAGCTCTTGCCCGCCGTGCCGGGCACCGGGTCGTACAGACCCGCCACGTCCCAGCCGCGGTCCAGCGGGAAACCGCCGACCGCGTCGCCGCCCGAGGACACCAGGTCCCACAGGTCCTCCGGCGAACCCACACCGCCCGGATACCGGCAGCCCATCCCGACGATCACCACGGGATCCTCATCCAC
>NZ_JAESIF010000268.1:0-759 GCF_016757295.1 Streptomyces sp. M2CJ-2
GCCCGCGATCACGCGGGCCAGGGCGTCACGGTCGGCCACATCGCAGGCCACCACGTCCGCCCGGGCGCCCAGCGCCTCGAGTTCGTCCTTCAGCTCCTTGGCGCCCGCCCCCGCCTCACCGGAACGCGACACCAGGACCACACGCCCGGCACCCAGGTCGCGGACCAGCCAGCGGCCCACCACCCCGCCCAGGAAACCGGTGCCGCCGGTCACCAGCACCGTGCCGCCGTCCAGAGCAGCGGTGTCGGCGCCTTCCCCGGGGTCGGACAGCCGCACCAGGCGCGGCACGTGGACGGCGCCGCCGCGGACGGTCAGCTCCGCCTCCCCGGCGTCCACCGCACCCCACACGGCACCCCACGGCACCGGCTCCGGCCCGTCCACCTCGACCAGCACGATCCGGTCCGGGAACTCCGCCTGCGCGGTACGCACCACCCCCCGCACCGCCGCGACCTCCACGCCGCCCCGCACGGCCACCATCAGCCGCGCGTCCGCCAGCCGGCCGCCGCTCCACTCCCGGATCAGCTCCAGCACACCGCCGACCGACGCCCGCACCGTGCCGGGCACGTCGGCGGCACCGGCCGAGGAACAGCACACCAGCAGCCAGTCCGGTACCTCCGCCACCTCCCGCAGCCCCGCCACCACCGTGCCCGCGCCGGCCAGACCGGCCGCCAGCCCCGCGCCGTCCAGCGCACCACCCACCACCACAGCGGAACCGCCCGCACCGGAGGAAGACCCGGTCCACTCCGCCCACTCCACGCC
>NZ_JAESIF010000269.1:0-743 GCF_016757295.1 Streptomyces sp. M2CJ-2
CTGCGCGGTGTGGTGAGGCCGCAGGCCGAGCAGCGCCGGGAGGCTCCGGCAGCGGGGACCTTGACCAGGGTGCCGCCGCGCCGGGCGAGCTTGTACGTCAGCATCGTGACCGTGCGGCCCCACGCCTCCTGGCTGATGGAGCGGTCCAGCCCGGCCTTCTGGGAGACGTTCCTCCCCGGCTGTTCGATGCTGCCCCGGGCGGACCTGACCATGTTCGTGATGGTGAGCTGCTCGACCACGACCGTGCCGTCTCGGTCGGCGATCTCGGTGGTGGTCTTGTGCTGCCGGTCGACGGCTCGGCGCGTGGCTGTTGCACGGAGTCGTCTGATCTGGTCGTAGGTGGTGCGCAGCCGGTTGGAGGTGCGCTCTTGGGGCTTGCGGAAATTCTTGCGGTGTGCGGCCCGCCGCTCCAGGCGCAGCAGCCTGGCCTTCTCCTTGCCGGTCAGCCACTTGTCTCGGTCGGCGGTGTCGTCCGCGAGGCGGGCGGGCCGGCCGTGGTCGAAGTGACGGCCGTCGGAGAGGGCCGGGGGGAGGTTCACCCCGGCGTCGATGCCGACCTCGGGCCCGGTGTGGGTCCCTGGTTCCGGTTGCAGGGTCTGCACCCGGAAGGCGATGTGCCGGCCAATGGGGCCTCCCCTGCTCGAGCGAAGCCGAGAGCTTGGGGAAGCGTCCTTCACCAGCCGGGCGCCGGTGATCCGGTTGTTCTTGTCGGCGCGCCTGCCGACCGGCAGGTCCCTGGTCCA
>NZ_JAESIF010000270.1:0-730 GCF_016757295.1 Streptomyces sp. M2CJ-2
GACCCTGCACGCCCCGCTGGTCCTGCCCGACGCCGGCGGCGTCGCCGTACAGGTCGCCGTCGACGGCCCCGACGAGGACGGCCGCCGAACGGTCGCTGTCCACGCGCGCGTCCAGGGCTCCGAAGGCGACGGCTGGGTGCGGCACGCCACGGGCGTACTGAGCGAAACGGTCATGCAGGTTCCGGCTGAAGGGCTGACGGCATGGCCCCCGCCCGGTGCCGAGCCGGTGGAACTCGGTGATGCCTACGGCGAGACGCTCCCTGACCTGGGCTTCGCGTACGGTCCGGCGTTCCGTGGCCTGCGCGGGGTCTGGCGGCGCGGTGAGGAACTGTTTGCCGAGGTGGCCACGCCGGAGGAGGCCGGGATCGACCCCAAGCCCTTCGGCCTGCACCCCGCACTCCTCGACGCCGCCCTGCACGCCCAGCTGCTGACCGCGGACGACGCTGCGCCCGCGCTCCCCTTCGTCTGGTCGGACGTGTCCCTCCTCGCCGCCGGCGCGACGGTGCTCCGGGTACGGATGGCGCCGGCGGACGGGGACGGTGTCTCACTGGAGGTTGCGGACGGCGAGGGCCAGCCCGTCGCTTACGTCGGGTCGCTGGTGACCCGCCCGTTGGGCGAGCCGGCCGGCAGCGCTTCCGGTGCGGGGGAGCTGTATGGCGTGGAGTGGGCGGAGTGGACCGGGTCTTCCTCCGGTGCGGGCGGTTCCGCTGTGGTGGTGGGTGGTGCGCTG
>NZ_JAESIF010000271.1:0-724 GCF_016757295.1 Streptomyces sp. M2CJ-2
CCGTTGACGGCGGCGATGTCCACGCCCGGGCCCAGGAGGGGGCGGACGTCCGCCTCGGCGGCGGTGACCGCCACCATCACGCCGCCGGTGGGCAGTTCCTGCATCAGCCGGCCGCGCGCACCGACCACCGCGCACGCGTCCTCCAACGACCACACACCCGCCACATGAGCCGCCGCCAGCTCACCGATCGAATGCCCCAACAGCACACCCGCCCGCACACCCCACGACTCCACCAACCGGAACAGCGCCACCTCCACCGCGAACAACGCACACTGCGCATACGCCGTCTGCCGCAGCACCTCCGCGTCCCCACCGAACAACACCTCACGCAACGGCACCTCGAGCTGAAGATCCAGCTCGTCCGCCACCGCGTCCAACGCCCCCGCGAACACCGGGAACGCCTCGTACAGCTCACGGCCCATCGCCAACCGCTGCGACCCCTGACCCGTGAACAAGACCGCCAGACGGCCCCCCACCGCCTCACCCGACACCACACCGGCGGCCGCACCACCCCCGGCCGCCACCCCCAGCAACCGCTCCGCCTCCACCACGTCCCCCGCCAGCACCACACAGCGCCGCTCCAGCGACGCCCGCGAGGACACCAGCGAGAAACCCACATCCACCAGACCCGCACCAGCGTCCAGCACACCCGCCAGACGCCCCGCCTGCGCCCGCACCGCCCCCTCACTCTTCGCCGACCACACCAACGGCACCAACCCACCCG
>NZ_JAESIF010000272.1:0-682 GCF_016757295.1 Streptomyces sp. M2CJ-2
CCGATACCCGCCGGCGGGGCCCCGGTTCGGGGTCCGCCGACGGAGCACCGCCGTTCGGCAGTGCGTCTTCCGGCATTGCAGCATCCTTCCCTTCTCGATACCGCTGCCGCCCTTCCCCATGTGACCGGCTCTCCCGGCCTCGGAGTACTACGGCGGCTCCGCCCCGTCCCGGACCGGTCAGTCGTCGGTGGACTCGGCCCCGCCCCCACCGCCGGGCGCGGCGTGCGGGGCAAGGACCGGAACGGTTCCCGTGTTCACTGCGGTTCGCTCGATGAAGGAGGAGCCCGACTGTGTCCCTGTGGCATCGCCGCGAGTACGCCGCAGACCTTCCCCACGGCCTCCCGGACAGCTCTTGAATACCGTCCCAGGAGTTCTCCGGACCACCCGAACGGATGACCCGGATACGCGCCACTCCCGGCCCCCATCCGCCAGGTTCGAGCCGGTGTCGCTTTGAGAGACGTAAAACGCCGGTTCCTCGCGTACTCCTCTCCATCACGCTCGCCGGACCCGCACCATCTGGCAGTACTGGTACGTCCCGGCTTTGTCAGGGCCGCTTCCCGCCCTCCCCGGCACCACCCGGATCAGGCTGCCCTCAGCTTCAACATCCCTGCTGCGACAGGGCGTTGGTGCAGGTCTTCCACCTCCACTCGAACCGACAGCGCCTCACGGCGCAACCAAGATC
>NZ_JAESIF010000028.1:0-90611 GCF_016757295.1 Streptomyces sp. M2CJ-2
GAGAAGCCGAGAGTGGGGGAGCGTGCAGCTGCAAGGCGGAGGAGGGAGTCGACGCGGTGGGGTCCCCCTGCTCGAGCTCGTCGAGAGCTCGGGGGAGTCGGCGAGTGACGACAACGCGGCTGGGGCCCCTGCTCGAAGAGCTTGGGGGAGTGCGTGCCGGACCCCGCGTCTGCGGCAGGATCCGCCGGGCAGGCCCTAAGCGTCGGCGCCCGCCGCCTCCCCCGTGCTTCCCGCCTCCCGCAGGGCCCGGCGGCACAGGGCGTCCGCTCTGCGGGTGGTTTCCGGGAGGCGGTACGCGGGGGTCAGCGCGAGGGTGTGGGCGCGGGCGTCGGCGAGGGTCACGCGGTGGCCGACCGAGACGAAGACCGGTTTGACGGCGTCCCGGGTGCGCAGGGCCAGGCCGACCTCCTCGGCCCCGGCGAGCAGCGGAGCCGTGCTGCCGCGCGGGGCCGCCGGGGTCGTGAAAGTGAAGGTGAAGGGGTTCTTGGCGACGCCGATCGTCGGCAGTCCGGTGAGCACCCCGAGGTGGCTGGCGAGGCCGAAGCGGCGGGGGTGGGCAAGTCCGTAGCCGTCGCAGACGACCAGTCCCGGCGGGCACGGCAGGGCGTCGAGGGCGGCCAGGACGGTGGGGATCTCCCGGAAGGCCAGCAGGCCCGGAACGTACGGGAAGGAGATCCGGCCGACGGCCGTGGCCTCGGCCACGACCTCCAGGCTGCCCGCGTCCAGGACCACGGCCGCCGCCGCGACGAGGTCCCGCTCGTCGTCGTACGCCACGTCCACCCCGGTGACACGGCCCGTTCCGGGCGGCGGGCCGGGCTCGTCGAGCACCACCCGCCCGCGCAGTGCGTCCTGGACCGCGCGGGCCTGCTCCTCGGTCGTGGGCCAGTCCGCGGGGATGCGTACGTTCGTCATGGTGGCGACGAGCTTACGGGCCCGGGGGCTTTTCGCGGTGGTGCGGGGTGCCGCGCCAGCCGCATATACCACCTGCCGGGAGACTTCGGCCACTCGGACACATGAAAGCGGTGACAGAGGTCACTCTGTTCCGGTGGGCACGGATCGGCTGATTCCGTCGTCTCTTTGAGTAGGCCGCCCCATCCGCCCGGAAGCCGTTCAGCCGTCGTTCAGCCGTCACGAGGGAGCAAGGCGTTGTCCACCGTCATCGAGCAGCCCGTCGAAGCCCGGCTCGTCGCCGCCGCGCCGCGGATGCCCAGCATTCCCGCCACTTTGCACTACGACCGGAGCGACCCGTTCGCCGTGCGTATGACCTTCCCCGCCCCCGCCACCCTGGAGGGCGTCGAGGTCTGCTGGACCTTCGCCCGCGAACTGCTCTCCGCGGGGCTGCACGAACCCGAGGGCCACGGCGACGTACGGGTGCGGCCGTACGGCTACGACCGGACGGTGCTGGAGTTCCACGCGCCCGAGGGAACCGCCGTCGTCCATGTCCGCTCGGGCGAGATCCGCAGATTCCTCGAGGCCGCCGGCGAACTCGTGCCGGTCGGTCTGGAGCACCTTCAACTCGACCTGGACCACGACCTCGCGGAACTGATCCGCGACGCCTGCTGAGCCACGGCGCGGGGCGAGCCGGGCACCCGGCGGGCGCCCGGGCCCGGAAATGCGTTTGCGGACCGCCCACCCGGTTGACAGCCTGCGATCATGAGTACCTCTGTCCCCCGCGACCTCCGCGACCCCTCCCCCGACTCCACACCGGCACCCCCGGCGGAGGGCTGGATCACCACCCCGCTCACCGAGGAACTGCTGCGCGGCGCGCTCGAACTGGAGCGGACCGCGCGGGGAGTGCAGCCGCACCGGTTGCCCGCCCGGGCCCGCGCGCAGGGTGCCGACGGTCAGCTGAACATGGCGGAGGCGCAACCGTCCGGCGTCCGGCTGGTGTTCCGCACCCGGGCCACCGCCGTCGAGCTGGACGCGCTCCGCACCAAGATGGCCTACGAGGGCGCCCCGCCCCGTCCGGACGTCCTCTACGACCTGCTGATCGACGGCGAACCGGCCGGGCAGGCCGAGGTCACCGGTGGGAACGTCATGCTGGTGGACATGGCCACGGGCTCCGCCGACCTGCGGCCGGGCCCCGTCGGCACCGCCCGCTTCACCGGGCTGCCGGACCGGGACAAGCGCGTCGAGATCTGGCTCCCCCACAACGAGATGACCCAGCTGGTCGCCCTGCGCACCGACGCCCCCGTGGAGCCGGTGGCCGGTGGGGACCGCAGGGTGTGGCTGCACCACGGCAGCTCGATCAGCCACGGGTCCGACGCCGCGAGCCCGACCACCACCTGGCCGGCGCTGGCCGCCTCCCTCGGCGGGGTGGACCTGGTCAATCTGGGGCTGAGCGGCAGCGCGCTGCTCGACCCGTTCACCGCGCGGGCGATGCGGGACACCCCCGCGGACCTGATCAGTGTCAAGATCGGGATCAATCTGGTCAACGCCGATCTGCTGCGGCTGCGTGCCTTCGTACCGGCGGTGCACGGCTTCCTCGACACCATCCGCGACGGCCGTCCGACGACGCCGCTGCTGGTCGTCTCACCGATCCTGTGCCCCCTCCACGAGGACACCCCGGGCCCGAGCGTCCCCGACTTCAGCACCATCGGCGAGGGCCGGCTCCGGTTCGCGGCCATGGGGAACCCCGAGGAACGGGCCGCCGGCAAGCTCACCCTCAACGTCATCCGGGAGGAGCTGGCCCGGCTGGTGGAGCAGCGGGCCGCCGACGACCCGAACCTGCACTATCTGGACGGTCGCGAGCTCTACGGCGAGGCGGACCACGCCGAGCTGCCGCTGCCCGACGCGCTGCACCCGGACGCCGCCACGCACCGCCGCATCGGCGAGCGCTTCGCGAAGCTGGCCTTCGGCGACGGCGGGCCGTTCACCGGATGAGCCGCCTGGCCGCCGTTCCGAAATCGCGTTGACAGCGAATCGGGCCCCTCGTACGGTTCATAGCGCTTCTGTTGCCGTCGATCGGAGAAGGACGTTGCTCGTCTGAGGTCCTGAGACACCGCGTCACACCTGTGTGGTGTGCACGTCGCGTGCGACCTCGGCGTACGAGCCGTCCTTGGCGGAACAGGGCTTTTCCCATGCCCGGACCCTCCCGCCCGGCCTGCCGTCCCGCGGTGTCTCGATACGCGTTCGCACCCGACCGCATCACGCAACCGCGCGGAGGCCCGTATGCCCGCATCCATCACCTGCACCTCCCTGTCCTTCACCTGGCCCGACGGCACCCCCGTCTTCGAGGGCCTCGACGCCGCCTTCGGTCCCGGCCGGACCGGACTCATCGGCGTCAACGGGTCAGGAAAATCAACCCTGCTGAAGCTCATCGCCGGTGAACTCCGGCCGGCCGACGGCGCCGTACGCGTCGCCGGCGAGGTGGGCTACCTGCCGCAGAACGTGACGCTCGACACCGCGCTGAGGGTCGACGACGCGCTCGGCATCGCCGCGCAGCGCGCCGCACTGCACGCCATCGAGGCGGGCGACGTGGCCGAGGCGCACTTCGAGACCGTCGGCGACGACTGGGACGTGGAGGAACGCGCCCTGGCCGCCCTCGGTGAACTCGGCCTCGGACACATCGGGTTGGACCGCACCATCGGCGAGGTCTCGGGCGGCGAGTCGGTGCTGCTGCGGCTGGCCGCACTGCTGCTGGGCCGGCCCGACGTACTGCTGCTCGACGAACCCACCAACAATCTCGACCTGTACGCACGCAGACGGCTGTACACGGCCGTCGAGGACTGGCCGGGCCTCATGGTCGTGGTCAGCCACGACCGCGAACTCCTGGAACTGGTCGACCAGGTCGCCGATCTGCGCTCCGGAGAGGTCACCTGGTACGGCGGCAACTACTCGGCCTACCAGGAGGCACTCGCGGTCGAACAGGAGGCGGCCGAACGCATGGTGCGGGTCGCCGAGTCGGACCTGCGCAAGCAGAAGCGCGAACTGGCGGACGCCCAGGTCAAATTGGCCCGCCGCAAGCGGTACGGGCAGAAGATGTGGGACAGCAAACGCGAACCGAAGATCGTGATGGGCGCCCGCAAGCGCGCGGCACAGGAGTCCGCGGGCAAGCACCGCATCATGCACGAGGAGAAGCTCGCCGGAGCCAGGGAGCGACTCGACGAGGCGGTGGAGGCCGTACGGGACGACGACGAGATCCGTGTCGACCTGCCGCACACCGCCGTACCACCGGGGCGCACCGTCCTCACCCTCAAGGGTCTGGAACTCGCGTACGGCGCCCGGGTGGAGGGCCACTTCGAGCTGCGGGGCCCCGAGCGGGTCGCGCTGATCGGACGCAACGGCGCGGGCAAGACGACGCTGCTGCGCACCGTCGCGGGCGAGCTCCCGCCGGTGTCCGGCGAGGCGACGGCACAGGTCCCGCTGCGGTTCCTGCCGCAACGGCTCGATGTCCTCGACGGAGAGCTCAGCGTCGCCGAGAACGTGGCCCGCTTCGCGCCGGATGCCACCGACAACCGGATCCGGGCGAGGCTCGCCCGCTTCCTGTTCCGGGGCGCCCGCGCCGACCAGAAGGCGCTGACGCTCTCCGGCGGCGAGCGTTTCCGGGCGGCGCTGGCCGCGCTGATGCTGGCCGAGCCCGCGCCCCAGCTGCTGATGCTGGACGAGCCGACCAACAACCTCGACATCGCGAGCGTCCGCCGGCTCATCACGGCTCTGGAGTCCTACGAGGGGGCGCTGATCGTGGCCAGCCACGACCTGCCGTTCCTGAAGTCGGTCGGGATCACGCGCTGGCTGCTGCTGGAGGAGGGAGAACTGAGGGAGACCACACCGGACGCCGTCGGCTGACCGGCCCGACCCTCCACCGGCACGGACCAGGGCGGCACGGACCAGAACGGCCCGGCCGGTTACCGGTGGTGGATCTCATCGTCGCCAGGGGTGGCCCCGACCGGCTTCTCCCTGCATGATGGCTGCGCCGTCATCCGCGGCAGACCGGCCGGCCCACCGGCGCCCTCGGCGACGGTGCCAGACCGCCCCGTCCGATCCGGAGTCACGCCCGTGTCCAGCAAGAAGGCCCTCGTCCGCCGTCCCGGCCCCCGACTGGCCGAAGGGCTGGTGACACACATCGAGCGGGAGGGCGTCGACGTCGACCGCGCGGTGGAGCAGTGGGAGGCGTACACCGAGGCGCTGCGCGGCCACGGCTGGGAGACGGTCGAGGTGGACCCGGCCGACGACTGCCCCGACTCCGTGTTCGTCGAGGACACGGTCGTCATGTACCGGAACGTGGCCCTGATCGCCCGGTCCGGTGCCGAGTCCCGGCGCGCGGAGACCGTCGGGGTCGAGGAGGCCGTGGCCGCGCTGGGCTGTTCGGTGAACTGGATCTGGGAGCCGGGCACCCTGGACGGCGGGGACGTGCTCAAGATCGGCGGCACCGTGTACGTGGGCCGGAGCGGGAGGACGAACGCGGCCGGGATCCAGCAGCTCCGGGCGACGTTCGAACCGCTGGGTGCCCGGGTCGTCGCCGTGCCGGTGAGCAGGGTGCTGCATCTGAAGTCGGCGGTGACGGCACTGCCGGACGGGACGGTCGTCGGCCACATCCCGAACCTGGACGCGCCGTCGCTGTTCCCCCGTTTCCTGCCGGTGCCGGAGGAGTCCGGTGCGCACGTGGTGCTGCTCGGCGGGGACCGGCTGCTGATGGCGGCGAGCGCGCCGAAGACCGCGGAGCTGTTCGCGGACCTCGGCTACGTGCCGGTGCCCGTGGACATCGGGGAGTTCGAGAAACTCGAGGGCTGCGTCACCTGTCTCTCGGTCCGGCTCCGGGACCTGTACGCCTGACGGGTGCCCCCCTTCCCTCCCCCGTACGGCCCCTGATCGGCACGCGGAGCCCCCCCCTCTGATCTGCGGCCTTTACAGGGCCCTTAACCTACGGTTTCGTAACCTACGGTTTCGTAGCCTACGATCCCGTAGGTTGCCGGCGCCGCCCGCCGATGATCCCTGCCTGTCCCCGTCCCCCCTGGAGTACCCCATGTCGATCACTTCTCCCCACCTCGGCAGCCCGGCCGTGTGGACCGACGCCCGGCTGTTGTACGCACTGGAGGAAGTGGTCGAGAAGGAGCTCAACCGACACCTGAAGGTCGCCAAGGACTGGATGCCGCACGAGTACGTGCCGTTCAGCGACGCCCGCAACTTCCCCGGCTTCTTCGAGGACGGCGAGGCATGGGAGAAGGAGCAGTCCAAGGTCACCGAGGTCGGCCGGATCGCCCTGGTGGTGAACCTGCTGACCGAGGACAACCTCCCGAGCTACCACCACGAGATCGCCACGCTGTTCGGCCGGGAGGGCGCCTGGGGCACCTGGGTGCACCGCTGGACCGCGGAGGAGGGCCGGCACGGCATCGTGATGCGGGACTACCTGCTCGCCTCGCGGGCGGTGGACCCGGACCAGCTCGAGCAGTTCCGCATGTCCCACATGAGCGAGGGCTTCGAGTCGGACAACCGCCACTCGATGCTGCACTCGATCGCCTACGTCGCGTTCCAGGAGCTGGCCACCCGCATCTCGCACCGCAACACCGGCCACCAGTCCGGTGACCCGGTCTGCGACCGGATGCTGGCCCGCATCGCGACCGACGAGAACCTTCACATGGTCTTCTACCGCAACCTGCTCAAGGCGGCCTTCGAGCTCGCCCCCGACCTCACGATGCAGGCGGTGCGGGACGTCGTCGTGAACTTCCGGATGCCCGGGCACGGCATTCCCGGCTTCGAGCGGGCGGCGGCGCAGATGGCGATCGGCGAGGTCTACAACCTGCGCATCCACCACGACGACGTGCTCATGCCGGTGATCCGCCACCTGAAGGTCATGGAGATCGACGGGCTGGGCGCCGAGGGCCGTCAGGCCCAGGAGGAGCTCGGGATGTTCCTCGGCGGTCTGGACTCCGAGGCTGCGAAGTTCGACGAGAAGCTCGCCGCGCGCAAGGCCCGGATGGCTGCGCGCGCGGCCGGCTGACCCCGCGCTCCCCGCAGACGACGGCGGGCCGCCCGGGCAGACCGGGCGGCCCGCCGTTCCCGCTGGTGCCTCGGCAGGGACTAGTGAGGCGTACGCCGCAGCTCCAGCCGTTCCTTCTCCGACAGCCCGCCCCAGACGCCGAAGCGCATGTCGTTGGCCAGGGCGTAGTCGAGGCAGGTGGCGCGGATGGGGCACAGACCGCAGATCCGTTTGGCCTCACGCACCGAGCTGCCGGGCTCGGGGAAGAAGAAGTCGCCTCCGGTCTGCGCGCACAGGGCCTCCTGTTGCCAGGCGAGTTCGGGCGGCGCGATGGTGTCGATGTGCATGGCCGAAAGCGTGCCGACCATCGAAAAACGTTCGCTCAACGCCGGATCAACGCGCCACACCGAGGACCGCCTGCCTCCCCCGGCCACCGCACGATGCCCGCGCGGACGCCGGAACGCACGGCGGCGCGCGGAGACATGTCACGCGGAGGCGCGGCGTACCAGCGTCGTCGGGAGGATCACGCCGGCGGGGTCGCCTTCGACGGTGTCGTGCGTGCGGGCGGTGCGGTCGAGTCCGCGCAGGAGGAGACGGGCCATCAGCCGGCCCATCTCCAGGATGTCCTGGCGGACCGTGGTCAGCGGGGGGTCGGTCTGCTCGGCGAACGGCAGCATGTCGTCGAAGCCGACCACCGCCACGTCGTCCGGCACCCGCCGCCCGTGCTCGCGCAGCACCCGCAGCGCGCCCGCCGCCGTGAGGTCGTTGGCGGCGAACACCGCGTCCAGGCCGGGGCAGCGCTCCAGGAGTTCCCGCATCGCCCGCTCACCGCCGGCCACGGTGAAGTCGCCCTCCACCACGAGCCGCGGGTCGGCGTCGACCACGGCGTCCCGGAAGCCGTCCAGCCGGTCCACCGCCGAGGTCTGGTCCAGGGCGCCGGTGATGTGCGCGACCCGGCTGCGGCCGAGGCCGAGCAGGTGACGCACGGCGTCGCGGGCGCCGCCCCGGTTGTCGCTGTCGACGTACGCGACGCCGTCCCCGCCGCCGGACCAGCCGGGCCGGCCGCCGAACACCGTCGGGACGCCCGCGCGCTGGATCAGTTCGGGCAGCGGGTCGTCGAGGTGGAGCGAGAACACCAGCGCGCCGTCGACATGGCCGCCGGCCAGGTAGCGGGCGACCCGGGCGTGGTCGGCACGGCCCTCGGTGAGCAGCAGCACGAGCTGGTTGTCGTGTGCCGTCAGCTCCTTGCTGATGCCGCGCAGCTGGCGGGCGAAGAAGGGGTCGGCGAAGACGCGGCTCTCCGGTTCGGCGACGATGACGGCGATGGCGTCGTGGCGGTTGGTCACCAGGCTGCGGGCTGCCTGGTTGGGCACGTAGCCGAGTTCGTCCACCGCCTGCCGGACCCGCTCGGCCAGGGGTTCGGTGACGCCGTCGGCGCCGTTGACCACGCGGGAGACGGTGGCCCGCGAGACCCCGGCCCGCGCGGCCACGGCCTCCAGCGTGGGGCGCGGCACTGTCTCGGTCACGTCGGCGGCTCCTCACCTGCGGCTGCGGATCAGGATAGCCCCGGTCGCGGCAGAGGTGAGAGCGCTCTCGCGGGTGCCGCCCGTCAGTGCTCGTGCGCCTCGCCCTCCCCCGCCGGCCCGTGGCCGTGTTCGTGCGGGTCGTGGCCGGGGATCGTGCCGTCCGGCTTCTTCGCCAGGAACATCCCGGTCATCCCCATGTCGGAGTGGCTCTGGACGTGGCAGTGGTACATCCAGGCGCCCGCCCCCACCCCCTCCCCCGCGATGATCTGGAAGCCGAAGGAGTCCGCCGGGCCCACGATCTTGTTGTCGATGACCTGGCTCGGGTCGTCGGGGCCGGTGAGCATGCCGGTCCGGTTGTCGGCCCAGCGGTGACCGTGCATGTGGAAGGTGTGGTAGTACTCGCCGTGCGTGATCATGACGATCTCGACACGGTCGCCGACGGTGGCCTCGAAGTCGGGGCCGGTGTGGGCGGGCCTGTTGTTGATCGTCATGTCGTTGAAGACGATCGTGTGCGTCCGGTCCGGCAGGACGTCTCCCTTGCGCCGCACGATCACCGGGCCGTACAGGCCGTTGCGGATGCCGCCGGTGCCGTGTTCCGTGCCCACGACGTGGTCGTGGTAGTGCCAGTAGCCGGCGCTGCCGGACCGCCAGGTGCCGTCCGGGCGCCGTCCGGGCTTGTGGGTGCGCCAGGTGTAGGTGCGGGTGTCACCGGGTGCGACGTCGCTGCGGTTCATCTTGGTGCCGTCGCTGGAGATCTCGTAGTCCAGGCCGTGGACGTGCAGGCTCACCGGCACGTCCATGGTGTTCTCGAACTCGATGTGCAGCGTGTCGCCTTCGTTGAGCTCGATCAGGGGGCCGGGGACGGACGCCTTGCCCTTCTCCAGGCCGTAGCCCATCCCTCCGCCGTCCAGTCGCTCGGCGTACAGCTTGATGCGCCTCACCTCGCCGCCGGCGGGCGCGGTCTTCGCCGGCGTGGCGGCGCCGACCGCCTCGGGCCCCAGGGACATCGATGTCGCGACGACCGCGCCGCCCAACAGCACCCGCCGGTTGAAGTCGCGTCTTTGCATGCCGAACTCTCCCCACTGGTAAGGGACTTGATGGTGCGGATCTGTGAGAGACGTGAGCACAATGGCTGCGATGTCGCTGTCATGAACCTGGAAAACCGTACCGGCCGCCCTCTCGTTTATCCACACTCAGGACAAAGTTCGTTTCATTGCGGCCATAGGTATTGGCGTGTGGCGCAAAGAGGTCTAGCTTCCTTGACGCTGTCGCTGCGACCGAAGAGGGGTGGGTGGCCACATGCGGTTCACGTCGCATCAAGAACCCATGCGCTTAAAGGGGTTGAGCACAAGAAACACCAGAAGCACCAGAAGCGCGAGAAGGACCGGAGCGGGGCGAAGGGCGTGGGCGGCGACCATCACCGCCTCAGTCGTCGCCGCCGGACTGCTGTCGGGGCCCGCCGCCAGTGCTCGTCCGGACGACGACCCGGCCCTGACAACGATGTCGATCAAGTCGCCTCCGGGCGGCGCGGACGTACGGGTGCTGCTCTTCCACGGTTCCGCCGCGGCCGGGGACGAGTCGCCGGTGGTGAACGCCGGGATCGAGGCGATCGAGAAGATCGGGCTGTCCGGCCCCGCGAACCAGCGGTTCGAGGTCACCGCGACGGACGACGCCTCGGTCTTCACCAACGACAAGAGGCTGGGCCGCTTCAACGCGATCGTGTTCCTCACCGGCGGCGGGGACGTCCTCGACCCGGCCCAGGAAGCGGGCCTGGAGGCCTACATGGAGGCCGGCGGCGGGTTCGTCGGCATTCATGACGCGGCCCGCGCGGAGCCGTACTCGGACTGGTTCACCGGTCTCATCGGCGCCCGTCCGGCCGTGTCCGGCCCGGCGGGCGTCCAGCGCGCGACCGTCGAGGTCGGCGACCGGCGGCATCCGGCGACCAAGAGCCTGCCGCAGGAGTGGAAACGGCCCGACAAGTGGCTGAACTGGACGAAGAACCCGTCCGGCGAGGTGCACACCGTGGCCAGGGTCCGCGAGTCGACCTACCAGCCCGGAGCGAGCGCCAACGGCGCGGACCACCCGGTGAGCTGGTGCCGCGACTACGACGGCGGCCGGTCCTTCTACACCGGGATGGGCGGCACGGTGTCGTCGTACGACGAGACCGACTTCCGTGACCATCTGCGCGGCGCCCTGCTGTGGACCACGCGGCTCGTCCAGGCGGACTGCAAGGCGACGATCAACGGCAACTACAGGGCGGAACGGCTCACCCGGCCCAACCAGCCGGGCCAGAACGACCAGATCGGCGAGCCGCACGGACTGGTCACCGCCCCCGACGGCCGCGTCTTCTACATCGGCCGCGGCGGCGCCGACTCCTCCCAGCCGGTGACCACCGACTGGAACGACCCCGACATCGGCAAGGGCAAGGGCGAGATCCACGTCTACGACCCGAAGACCGGAAAGGTCACCCTGGCCGGCGCGCTCACCGTCTTCGGGAACAAGGGCGGCGGCGACGAACTGGTCAAGGTCGAGGAGGGGCTGCTCGGCATCGAACTGGACCCGGCGTTCGAGCGGAACGGGTGGGTGTACCTGCACTACACCCCCCACTCGGAGATCGACCGCGTCAAGCGCATGGCCGACCGCCGGGTCTCCCGCTTCACGTTCGACGAGTCCACCGGCAGGCTGGACCTGCGCAGTGAGAAGGTGCTGCTCGACTGGCCGGTACAGATCCACAGTTGCTGCCATGCGGGCGGCGGGCTGGCCTGGGACTCCGAGGGCAACCTGTACATCGCCACCGGTGACAACAACTCCAGTGGCTTCAGCGGCGGTTACTCGGGCAACAACCCCGAGCCGAACTTCAAGGGCGTCTCCTTCGCGGACGCGCGCCGCACGGCCGGCAACACCAACAACCTCAACGGCAAGATCCTGCGCATCCACCCGGAGCCGGACGGGACGTACACGCTCCCCGAGGGCAATCTGTTCACCGGCAAGGAGAGCGCCGAGGGCGGCGGCAAGACGCGCGGCGAGATCTATGTGATGGGTGTGCGCAACCCGGCGCGCATCTTCGTCGACCCGGTGACCGACGTGCTCTACGCCGGCTGGGTCGGTCCGGACGCGGGGCAGCCGTCGACGACCTGGGGCCCGGCCAAGTACGACACATTCGCCGCGATCACCAAGGCGTCCAACCGCGGCTGGCCGTACTGCATGGGCGACAAACAGCCCTACCGGGACCGCAATCTGCCCGATCCGTCCCAGCCGCTGGGCTGGTACGACTGCGACCGCCCGAAGAACGAGTCGCCGAACAACGACGGCCTGGTCGACCTGCCGCCGGTGACCGGCAACAACATCTGGTACTCGCCGCAGGGCGGCGGCCCGGTCTTCCCCCGGGACCAGAACGGCGTCCCCTCCTACAAGCAGGACGAGACCACCTACAAGCTGCCCTGGCTCAAGGGCGGCGGGCAGGCCGCGATGAACGGGCCCGTCTACCGCTTCGACGAGGCGAGCGGCAGTGACACCAAATGGCCGGCCTACTGGGACGGCAAGTGGTTCGTCGGCGACTTCTACGACGCCGACCAGCCGCGCAACGCGGTGCTCATGAACCCGAAGACGCAGGGCGACGGCGGACTGCCGGTGCACTCGGAGTCCCTGAAGAAGATCGTGCCGATCGGAAACGACGGCATCAAGAACCTGATGGACTGGAAGTTCGGTCCGGACGGCGCGCTGTACGTCCTCGACTACGGCCGCGGCTTCTTCACCTCGGACGCCAAGTCCGCCCTGTGGCGGGTCACCTACACGGGCGGCGGCCCGACCCCGGCCGCCGGTCAGCTGGCGAGGGGGACCGAGTGATACGGCAACGCAGGACATGGGCCGCCCTGTTGGCCGCCCTGCTCATGATGCTCGGGCTGCAGACCGTCTCTGCGGCCGACGACACCGAGGCCCCCGGGGCCAGGGCGGCGGACCAGGTGCTCACCTGGACCGCGGGCAACGACATCGACAAGTACCTCTCGGCACCGGCGACCGCGGTGGCCGGACCGGCGACGATCGTCTTCGAGAACAGCGTGGCCACCGGCAACACCACCGGCATGCCGCACACGTTGACGTTCGTCACCTCGGACCCCGAGTTCAACGACGACGTCCAGCTCAACATCCTGGCCAACCCCAACGACGCCCAGAAAGGCCGGTACACCGCCGAGGTCACCCTCACCCCGGGCCGCTACTTCTACCACTGCACGATCCCCGGCCACGGTCAGATGCAGGGCATCCTGGTGGTGACCGAGGGCAGCGGTGAGGACACCACGGCACCCGAGGCGAGTGCGGAGGTGACCGGCACGCAGAACGCCGAGGGCGCCTACGTCGGTTCGGCGAGTGTCGCCGTCACGGCGACCGACGTGGGCTCGGGCGTGGACCGGATCGAGTACGCGATCGGCACCGACGGCGCCTGGCAGCCGTACACCGCGCCGGTCGTCGTCGACCAGGTCGGTACGCACACGGTGCGCTACCGCGCCCTGGACAAGGCGGGCAACGTCTCGGCGGAGCGGAGCGTCGGGTTCACCGTCGTCGCCCCGCCGACGGACGACACCACCGCACCGGAGACCTCGGCGACGGTGGACGGTGCGAAGAACGCCGACGGCTCGTACATCGACATGGCGACCGTCACCGTCACCGCCTCCGACACGGGCTCCGGGGTCAACACCATCGAGTACGCGATCGGTTCCGGCGCCTGGCAGCCGTACACCGGCCCGGTGATGGTGCATCAGGTGGGCACGCACACCGTGCGCTACCGCGCCACGGACAAGGCGGGCAACGCGGCGGCCGCGAAGAGCGTCACGTTCACCGTCGTCTCCGCGCCCCCGCAGGACACCACCCCGCCGGTGACCGGTGTGACCGTCGAGGGTTCGAAGAACTCGAACGGGGCGTACGTCGGCAGCGCGAAGGTGACCGTCAGCGCCACCGACGGGCACGGTTCCGGCGTCGCCGGCATCGAGTACTCGCTCGACGGCGGGCCCTACCTGGCGTACACGGCGCCCGTGGTCGTCGACCGGGCGGGCAGGCACACCCTGGCGTACCGGGCGAGCGACAGGGCGGGCAACACCTCCGCCCCGCTCACGGTGAGCTTCACGGTCGTGTCGGGCCAGGTCCCCCCGCCGCCCTGCCCGGAGTTCGACGAGCGGCTGACGGTGTTCGTCGGCGAGGTCGACTCGGGTGTGCCCAACCGGGTCACCGACAACCGCTGCCGGATCGGCGAGTTGATCGAGGACGAGAAGGAGTGGACGTCCCACGCGCTGTTCCTGAAGCACGTCAAGGGCGTGCTGGACAAGCTCGAGAAGGAAGGAGTCGTCGACCGGCGGGAGTACCGGGCGATCAACCAGGCGGCCCGCCAGTCCGGGATCGGCACGCCGGGCCGGACCGAGGGCTACCGCACGATCCTCGACGGCAGTGCGGAGTCATTCGCCGAGTGGCAGCAGGTGGGCGGGGGTTCGTTCGCTCTGAACCCGGACGGGTCGATCACCTCCGGCACCACCAGGGCCGGACTCGGCATGCTGTGGTTCCCCGAGCGCAAGTACGGCGACTTCTCGCTGAAGCTGCAGTGGCGGGACGACGCGCCGGGCACCGGCAACGCCAACTCCGGTGTGTTCGTGCGGTTCCCGCAGGTGCACGACCATCCGGAGGAGACGCGGCCGGAGTGGGTCGCCATCAAGTACGGGCACGAGGTACAGGCGTTCGACTCCCCCACCGGCGACATGTACAAGACGGGCTCGGTCTACGGCTTCGACCGGGTGGGCCTGGCCGGTGCGGGCGTGACGCAGAAGGGCACCTGGAACGACTACGAGATCCGCGTGGTGGACCAGCACTACTCGGTCTACCGCAACGGTGTGCTGATCAACGAGTTCGACAACACCGGTGGCCAGGACTTCACCCCGCCGCGCTCGGACGACCCGGGCACGGACGGGCGGCGGTTCGCCTCCGGCTACATCGGACTCCAGGTCCACGGCACCACCGACGTGGTCTCGTACCGGGACGTCCGGATCAAGGAACTACCCTGAGACGGCACTGACCGGAAACCCAGCCGGGTCGGGCTGATCCGAGCCGAACCCGGCCGACAGCGGGCCGGGAAGCCGCAGACCCGCGGCTTCCCGGCCCGGCCCGGACCTCACGGCTGCATGAGCACCTTGACCGCGCCGTCCTGCTTGTGCTGGAACATCTCGTAGGCCCGGGGCGCGTCCGACAGCGGTACGCGGTGGGTGGCGAAGTCCTCGACGCCGAGAGGGTCGTCGTCCGTGAGGTGGGGGATGATCTCGTCGCTCCAGTGGCGTACGTTCGCCTGCCCCATGCGCATCTGGATCTGCTTGTCGAACAGGGTGAGCATGGGCATCGGGTCGGCCATGCCGCCGTAGACGCCGGTGATCGAGATGGTGCCGCCGCGCCGCACGAGTTCGATCGCGGTGTGGAGGGCGGCGAGGCGGTCGACGCTGAAGCGTTCCGCCAGGGGACCGCTCAGCTTGCGGGGCAGCAGCGCGGAGGCGTTCTGCACCATGCGGGCCGCCGCGCTGCCGTGCGCCTCGGTGCCGACGGCGTCGATCACGGCGTCGGGACCGCGGCCGTCGGTCCGGTCGCGGATGGCGGTGACGAGTTCCTTCTCGTCGTCGAAGGAGCGCAGGTCGAAGGTCTCCACGCCCCGGTCGTGCGCCCGGCGCAGGCGTTCCGGGACCAGGTCCACGCCGAAGACCCGGTCGGCTCCCTTGAGCCGGGCGATCCTGCAGGCCATGTCGCCGATGGGACCGAGGCCGAGCACGGCGATGCTGCCGCCCTTCGGGACGTCGGCGTAGGCGACCGCCTGCCAGGCGGTGGGCAGCACGTCGGAGAGGTAGACGAACCGGTCGTCGGGCGGTCCCTGGGGGACCTTGATGGGGCCGTACTGGGCCTGCGGGACCCGCAGGTACTCGGCCTGGCCGCCCGGCACCGCGCCGTAGAGGCGGGTGTAGCCGAACAGGGCCGCGCCCATGCCCTCGGCGCTGACCTGAGTGGTCTCGCACTGGGTGGGCAGGCCGGTGAGGCACATCCAGCAGTTGCCGCAGGCGATCTGGAACGGCACCACGACCCGGTCGCCCGCCTGGAGGTCCGGCACGGCGGCGCCGACCTCCTCGACGATGCCCATCGGCTCGTGGCCGAGGATGTCGCCCGGGGTCATGAACGGGGTGAGCACCTCGTACAGATGCAGGTCGGAGCCGCACAGGCCGGTGGAGGTGATCCGGATGACGGCGTCCGTGGGTTCCTCGATCCGGGGATCGGGCACGTTCTCCACCCTCACGTCCCGCCTTCCCTGCCAGGTCACTGCCCTCATCGCCGCCCGCTCCCTTCGTGGTGGCCGGTGTGCCGTTGCCACGGTGTTTCTTCGTGGCTCCTTCATGGCTTCTTCGTGCCTTCTTCGTGCGGGGTCCCGAGTACCCGAGCGGCCCGTGCCGAACCGCGCGCCACTGGGCCGATCGGCGGAAGCCACCGCGCGGGACCACCGCTGATCGACTATGGCCACGGACGATCAGAAAAGCGCACAATCAAGACAACTGATGATTCAGGGCAGGCAGGGTGGCGACGGTGGGCATGGGACGAGGGACGCGCACACGACGCGCGGCACGCACACGGCGCACGGCAACGGCGAGAGCACTGCTGGCGGTGTTCCTGACGGCCGGTCTGGCGGCCGGCTGCACGGCCTCGGACAGCCCGGTCGACGACGGCCGCGGAGAGCCCTGGCCGTCGCCGCTCGAGCCGCGGCCGGACGGGACCGGCAGCCCTCCGGTGCTCGCCGTGAAGCTCGACAACGCTCCCGTGGCCCGGCCGCAGACGGGCCTGGACGCGGCGGACGTGGTGTACGTCGAGCAGGTCGAGGGCGGGCTGAGCCGGCTGATGACGGTCTACGCCACCCGGCTGCCCGAGTCCGTGGGGCCGGTGCGCAGCGCCCGGGAGGCCGATCTGGAGCTGCTGCGCCAGTTCGACCGGCCGATCCTGGCGTTCTCCGGGGCGCAGAGCAGACTGCTGCCGCTGATCGACGAGGCTCCACTGGAGGCCCTGACCCCGGGGACACCCGGCTCCGAGGCGGGCGTCTACGGCCGGGCCGCCGACCGGTCCTCCCCGCACAACCTCTACCTCCACCCCCGGCGGCTCCTGGACGACCCGCCCGGCCGGTCCGCACTGACCACCGGCTTCCACCACGGTCCGCCGCCCCCGGGCGGCACACCCGAGGCCACGCACACGGTGCGCTATCCGGCGACCCGCTTCGCCTTCACCTGGTCCGACGCCCGCGACCGCTGGCTGGTCTCGATGGACGGCGATCCCGCGGTCACTCCGCGGGGCGAACGGCTGGCGCCCGCGACCGTCGTCGTGCAGTACGTGACCGTCCGCCCCTCCGACTACCGCGACCACCTCGGCAACAACACGCCGTACACCGAGACGGTGGGCTCCGGAAAGGCCACCGTGCTGCGCGACGGGCGCGCCCATGAGGTCCGCTGGAGCAGGCCGGACGCCACGGACGGCACCTCGTTCACGACGAACGACGGCGCTCCGGTGAACTTCGCGCGGGGGCAGGTGTGGGTGGTCTACGCGAAGGCCCCCTGATCAGCGCGGGGCCGTCACCCGGCGTCGCGGCCGCGGCACCGTCTCGCCGCGGCACCGCCTCACCGGTTCGAGGGGGCTGCGGGATGGCGCAGCCCCTCGGCCGCGTCCGCCACCCGGCGGATCAGCTCGAAGAAGGCGGCCTGCTCCTCGTCACCCAGCGGGGCCAGGAAGACCTGGTTCATCCGGGCGGTGCGCACCACCAGCTTGCGGTGGGCGCGCAGGCCGTCGTCCGTGAGCCGGAGCAGGAAGCGGCGGCCGTCCCGCGGATCACGGACCTTGTCGAGCAGGTCCCGCCGGAGGAGCCGGCCGATCACCTCGGCGATGGTGGACCGGTCGAGTCCCACCCGCTCCCCCACCGTGCGCTGGTCCAGGCCGGGCTCGGCGACGAGCGCGTTGAGGACCGCGAACTGCGGCGAGGTGATCTCCTCGGAGACCATCGTGTTCCACAGCAGGTGGTGCGCCTGCTGGAGCCGCCGGGCCAGATGCCCGGGATGGCCGGTGAGGTCCACCGCTGCCATGTACGCCCCCACTGTCCTACGTCGTTTCGTCGGTGCACTGAACAATACCTGCGCGAGGGCGGACCTGTCTGCGCCTCCTGAAGACATCACCCCCTGAAGGCATCGTCGCTGGACAGAAGAGGGTATTGACGCCTCGACCCAGCGATGGCAGCGTGAGGGGCTGCCGCGAAAATACTCAGTGCCCTGAGTATCTCGGTACCGACGACACACGGCCGCGGACCGGTGCGCATCCGGTCGGCCGGACTGGAAGGGATGGGGTTTCCTGATGGACAAGGTGTTGGCCTCCGCCGTGAAGGCGGTGGCGGAGGTGGTCGGGGGGACCACCGCCCCGACCGGAGCCGGACCGACCGTTGTGGAGGGACTGTCGTGACGAACGCACTCACCCAGCACGACATCGACCAGGAGATCGCGGCCGAGCACGCCGCGTACGAGAAGCGGGTGGCGGGCGGCGCCCCGGTCGAACACCATCCGCGCCGCGACTACGCCCCGTACCGCTCCTCGGTGCTGCGCCACCCCAAGCAGCCGGCGATCGCCGTCGACGTGTCCAAGGACCCGGAGCTGGTGGAGCTGTCCTCCCCCGCCTGGGGCGAGCGGGACCTCACCGCGGTCGACAACGACCTCACCCGCCACCACGACGGCGAGCCCGTCGGTGAGCGCATCACCGTCTCCGGGCGGCTGCTGGACCGCGACGGACGTCCCGTGCGCGGCCAGCTGGTGGAGATCTGGCAGGCCAACTCGGCCGGGCGGTACGCCCATCAGCGGGAGCAGCACGACGCCCCGCTGGACCCCAACTTCACCGGCGCCGGCCGCACCCTGACCGACGCCGACGGCTTCTACCGCTTCACGACCGTCCAGCCGGGCCCGTACCCGTGGCGCAACCACGTCAACGCGTGGCGCCCGGCGCACATCCACTTCTCCGTCTTCGGCTCCGCGTTCACCCAGCGGCTGGTGACGCAGATGTACTTCCCGAACGACCCGCTCTTCCCCTACGACCCGATCCTGCAGTCGGTGACCGACGACGCGGCCCGCGAGCGGCTGGTGGCGACCTACGACCACAGCCTGTCGGTGCCGGAGTTCTCCCTCGGCTACCACTGGGACATCGTGCTCGACGGACCGCGGGCCACCTGGATGGAAGAAGGGCGCTGACCACCATGACGAAGATCGACACGAGCAGCCCGGAGAACGTGCTGCCCACCCCCTCGCACACCGTCGGCCCGTTCTACGGCTACGCGCTGCCCTTCCGCGGCGGCGAGGACATCGCGCCGCTCGGCCACCCGGAGACCGTCACCGTGCACGGGTACGTGTACGACGGTGAGGGCAAGCCGCTGCCGGACGCGCTGCTGGAGGTGTGGGGCGCCGATCCGGAGGGCAATCTGCCGACGGCCGACGGCTCGATGCGGCGGGACCCCGCGAGCGGCGACTTCCTGGGCCGCAACGGGGTGGAGTTCACCGGCTTCGGCCGGATCCAGACCGATGCCGACGGCCACTGGTACGTGCGCACGCTGCGGCCGGGGGCGCGCGGGCAGCACGCGCCGTACCTCAGTGTGTGCGTGTTCGCGCGGGGCCTGCTGATGCATCTGTTCACCCGGATCCACCTGCCCGGCGACGAGGCCGTGCTCGCGGCGGACCCGCTGCTGTCCCGGCTCGACGCGGACCGCCGCGACACGCTGGTCGCGGTGGACGAGGGCCACGGGACGTACCGTTTCGACATCCGCCTTCAGGGCGAGGGCGAGACGGTCTTCCTGGAGTTCCAGTGACCTCGACCGATTCCGGTACCGGCCTGCTCGCCCCCGGGTGGGCCGGTTCCCCGGCCGCCGCCGAGACCGGTGACGGCGCCGTCCTGCGGGCGCTGCTGGACGCCGAGGCCGCGCTGACCCGGGCGCAGGCGGCCGCGGGGCTCGTCCCCGCCGAGGCCGCTGCGGCGGTCACGGAGGTGGCCGCCGACCCCGGGCGCTTCGACCCCGTGTCCCTCGCCGAGCGTGCGCGGGGCGGCGGGAACCCGGTGATCCCGCTGGTCGCGGATCTGACGCGGGCGGTCGGCGAGGAGCACGGTCCCTCCGTGCACCGGGGTGCGACCAGCCAGGACATCATGGACACGGCGATGATGCTGGTCGCCCACCGCGCCCTGGGCCCGCTCCTCGACGACCTCGACCGCTGTCAGCGGGCGCTGGCCGCTCTCGCCGCCGAGCACCGCGACACGGTGCTGCCGGGGCGGACGCTGACCCAGCACGCGGTACCGACGACGTTCGGGCTGAAGGCCGCCGGGTGGCGGTCGCTGGTGCTCGACGCCCGCGACCGGGCGACGGCCGTACGCGCCTCGCTGCCGGCCCAGCTCGGCGGTGCCGCCGGGACCCTGGCGGCCTTCACTGCGTACGGGGCGACGGACGCGACCGCGCTCCCCGCGCTCTACGCCCGGGAGCTCGGACTGTGCCCGCCCGCTCTCCCCTGGCACACGCTGCGCACTCCGGTGGCCGATCTCGCCGGCGCCCTCGCCTTCACCGCCGGGGCGCTGGGCAAGCTCGCGACGGACGTGCTCACCTCCTCCCGCACCGAGATCGCGGAGGTCTCCGAGGGCAGCGGTGGCGGCTCCTCGGCCATGCCGCACAAGGCCAACCCGGTGCGTTCGACGCTGATCGCGGCGGCGGCCCGGCGCGCACCGCAGCTCGCGGCCACGCTGTACGGCTCGCTGGTGGCCGAGGACGAGCGGCCTGCCGGTGCCTGGCACGCCGAGTGGGAACCGCTGCGGGACCTGCTCCGCCTGACCGGTGGCGCGGCCCGGGACGCCGCCGAACTCTCCGAGGGGCTGCGGGTACACGCGGACGTGATGCGTGAACACCTCGGCCTCACCCACGGGCTGATCGTCTCCGAGCGGCTGTCCGCGGAGCTGGGGCACGTACTCGGCCGCGGCCGGGCGAAGGAACTGCTCACCCGCCTGGCGCGGCGCGCCTACACCGAGGGCCGCGACCTCGGTGGCCTCCTCGCCGAACAGATCGAGTCGGGCGAACTGCCGGAACTGAAGGACCTCGACGTCGTCGACATCGCCGCCGCGACCGATCCCACCCGTTACACCGGCTCTGCCGGCCCTCTCACCGACCGTGCACTGGAGCGCTCGTGACCGACACCGTCCTCAACCACCGTACCGAGGGGCCCGGTTCCGCTCCCCCGCTGCTGCTCGGCCCCTCGCTGGGCACGTCGTACGCCCTGTGGGACAAGGTGGCGCCCGAGCTGTCGATCACGCACCGGGTGGTCCGCTGGGATCTGCCGGGGCACGGCGGTTCGGCGGCCGGGCTGATCGGTCCCGGCGCGACCGTCGGCGAGCTGGCGGATCTGGTGGTCGCGCTCGCCGACACGCTCGGCATCGAGCGGTTCGCCTACGCGGGCGTGTCGCTGGGCGGAGCGGTGGGACTGGAACTGGCCGTGCGTCACCCGGAGCGGGTGTCGTCCCTGGCCGTGATCTGTTCCTCGGCGCACTTCAACGGCGCGAAGGCGTGGGAGGAGCGGGCGGCGCTGGTACGGAGCGAGGGTCTTTCGGGACTCGCGGAGAGTGCGGACGCCCGCTGGTTCACGTCCGGTTTCACGGTGCCGGAGCTGGTCCGCGACCACCGGGAGGCCGATCCCGGGGCGTATGCCGCCTGCTGCGACGCGCTGGCCGCGTTCGATCTGCGGGAGCACCTCGCACAGATCCGGGTGCCGACCCTGCTGGTGGCCGGCCGGGAGGACCCGGCGACGCCCCCGGCGCATCTGCGCGAGATCGCCGACGCGGTGCCGGGTGCGGGGCTCGTGGAGATCCCGGGCGCCTCCCATCTGGCGCCGGCGGAGCGTCCCGAGGCGGTGCTGACGGCGCTGCGGGCCCACTTCGGCGGGGACGCGGCGAGCGGGATGCGGGTACGGCGCGAGGTTCTCGGGGACGCGCACGTGGACCGGGCCCAGGCCCGGCAGACGGCGTTCACCGCGCAGTTCCAGGACTTCATCTCGCGCTACGCCTGGGGCGAGATCTGGACCGATCCGACGCTCACCCGCCGCGAACGCAGCATGATCACGCTCACCGCGCTGGTCGCGCACGGCCATTACGACGAACTGGCCATGCACGTCCGCGCGGCACGGCGCAACGGGCTCACCCCCGAGGAGATCGGAGCGGTGCTGATGCAGACGGCGGTGTACTGCGGCGTACCGGCGGCCAACTCGGCCTTCGCGACGGCCCAGCGGGTACTGGCGGAGGAGGCCGACGGCACGTCGTGACGGGCCCGGGGCCCGTGAAGGGGCGGGGCGCTACGGCCGGTTGTCCGGGCCCCGCCCGGTGGCCGGGGCCGGTGCGGCGGTCGACGCCCGTCCGGTGACCGAGGCCAGTTCGGTCCGGGCCCGCGCGGCCAGCCCGTCCGCGCCGCAGGAGCGTGCGAGCGCCAGACCGCGCTCCAGGTCGGTCTTCGAGCGGGCGAGGATGCCGTACTCGACCCGGGCGGTGGCGTGTTCGTACTGGCAGGGCGAGGACTCCAGGTAGGCGACGGCCCGGGCGGCGAGCCGCACCGCCCGCTGGCCGGTCTCCAGAGCGGCGGCGCAGCGCAGGGCCTCCCCCATGGCGGTGTCCGTGCCGAAGCGCTCGGCCCGCCTGCGGTACTCCACGGCGAGCCGGGCGGCACGGGCCGGGTCCGCCCCGGCGAGGGCGCGGGCGAGGTCGGCGGCCCAGAAGACGTGGACGGGGTTGTGATGGCCGCGGGAGGCCGCCGCCTTCTCTGCGGCCTCCAGTTCGTTGACGCCGTCCTCGGTGCGGCCGACCGCGAGCAGCAGTCTGCCGCGCACCGAGCGGAGGTCGGGAAGCACGATGGTGGACGGGTAGGGCGGTGCGAAGCCGTGCCGTTCGGCGACCGCCCGGGCTTCGTCCACGTGCCCGCGGGCGAGCAGGGTGTCGACCAGGTTGCAGGTCGCCGTCCAGTACAGGGGCAGACCGCGGCCGACGCGTTCGGCCAGGCGCAGGGACTCGCGCAACGATTTCTCCGCCGCCGCCAGGCGGCCCCGCCTGCGGTGTCCGAGACCGACGTAGGCGTGGGCGAGGGCCAGGTGGCCGCCGCTCCAGCCTGCCGTCTCGTAGGCGCGCAGGGCCTCGTTGTAGAGGCTCTCGGCGCGGTCGAGTCGGTCGGTGTAGGCGTAGACCCCGGCCAGCATCAGCAGCAGTTCGACGCCCCATTCGGAGTCGGTCCAGCCGAGGCCGGGCGCGAGGCGACCGTTGACGAGGGCGCGGTCGCAGATCTCGGCGACCTCCTCGGCGTTCTCGCCGCGCATCATGGCGTCGAAGCCGCGCAGGATGAGCAGCGCGCGCTCGGAGTTGTCGCGGCCGGTGCAGGTGGCGGCGAGGGCTGCCAGGCGTTCGCTGCGGCCGGGCGTGGTGGTCTCGCCGGCGTGGATGCCCTCCCACATGAACTGCACGGCCTGCAGCCGCATCCGGGCGGGTCCCGGCTCCAGTCGGGCGGCCTCCGCCTCGACGGTGCGCAGGGCCTCCTCCATCTGGTTGTTGTGCAGCAGCGCCTGCGAGAGCCGGACCACGGCGTCCACCCGTGCGTCGCCGTCGAGGCCGGACATACCGAGCGCGGTCCGCAGCTGGCCGATGGTCCGGGCGGGTGCGGTGAGGAAGGTGGCGCGGCCCAGTTCGTAGAGCACGTGCGCGTGGACCTCGGGGCGGGGCGGTTCCTCCAGTGCGCGTTCCAGGCAGCGGCGGGCCGCGTCCGGGGCGCCGGTGGCGAGGTGTTCGCGGGCGGCCTCACGCAGTTGCCACACGAGTTCCTCGTCGTCGTCCGGGTGCACCTCGAGGAGGTGCCGGGAGGCGGACGCGGCGCCGCGTCCGGAGTCGGTGACGATCCGGGCGGCGATGCCGTGCATGGCCCGGCGCAGGGCGTCGGGGATGGAGTTGTAGACGGCGGTGGCGATGAGCGGGTGGACGAACTCGAGGTCGGCCGTTCCGGTACGGCCGGTGCCGGGGTCGGGGACGGTGAGGATGCGGGCGCCGCGCAGGAGTTCGGCGCAGCGGACGGCGTCGTCGCGGTTCAGGGTGGCAAGCCGGGCCACCAGGTCGACGGTGATGTCGGTGCCGAGGATGGCGGCGGCCCAGGCGAACCGGGTGGAGTCTATGCCGAGTTGTTCCAGGCGGGCCACGAGTCCGCCGCCGCGGGCGGAGCGGTTCAGCGCGCGCAGTTCGCCCGCGTGGGTCTCGACGGGTTCGAGTTCGCTGTCCTGGACCTTGGCGAGGAGTTCGACGGTCTCGTACGGGTTGCCGCCGGTGACGGCCCACACCTCGCGGCAGAACGCGGCGTCCGCGTTCTCGCCCAGGGTGGCGCGGGTGAGTCCGGCCGTGGCGAGCGGGGTCAGGGCGCTGAGGACGGTGACGGGGTGTTCGGCCGCCTCGGCGACGGCGTCCAGGTGGCGGGCGCCCACCCCGGAGATCTCGCCCGGCCGGCGGGCGACCACGACGAGGACGGGCACCTCCGCCAGGCGTTCGGCGAAGACGGCGAGCCAGTGCAGGGTCTCCTGGTCGGCCCAGTGGACGTCGTCGACGGTCAGCACCAGCGGCCAGTCCCGGCGGGCCAGCCGGCGCACCGCGGCGACCAGCCCCTCGCAGACGCCTTGCGGGTCGATGTGCCGGTCACCGGGCTCCGCGACGCCGAGGGCGGGGCCGGCGATGTCGTACCAGTCGCCCAGGTACTCGTGGACCTCCTCCGGCAGCATCGGCACCAGTGCGGGCTGGAGGAGTTGACGTACGACGTTGAAGGGGACGGAGCGCAGGGTCTCGCCGCCGCGGGCCGACCAGACGGTGCAGCCGCGCTGCTCGGCGATGCGCCGTGTCTCGGCGAGCAGCGCGGTCTTGCCGAGCCCCGCCTCACCCTGGAGCACCAGCAGGTCGCCGGGTGAGGACCGGTCCGCGCACAGGGTGTCGACCACCGCGGTGATGGCGGCGACCTCCTCGTCCCGCTCCCAGAGGGAGGGCGAGGCCTCGACCATGGGCCGTACCTCCGTCATCCCGCTGCCTCCCCAAGTCGCCCGAACGACGTGCAGGCGTCGAGCGTAGTCCTCCGACAGCCCTGACGGAGCAGTACCGTGCCCGCTCTTGCCGTGACGGGTGACACGCGGTACAGGGGTCGACACGTCCCGCCGCCCACCTGGGATTCCGGAGTCAACAGCCTTCAAGAGATGCCATGGTGACGGTTCGTCGGATCATTTTCGCAGGGGCGCGCCGGGGAGGGAAGGCGCGCGGCGAAGCGGCGGCACGCCGGTCGTACGGGGGTGCGCGGAGGGTGCCCGGGGCCGGGGTGGTCGGTCGGGGCGGGGCCGGGGCAGGCGAGGGCCGGTCACCGGAGGTGACGGACCTCTCCCCTTTGATCTCGTCCGGTCTCATCCGGCTTTCATCGACGCCTCATACGGTGGGGACATGACGCAGGCGACTCCTCCCGGGTGGTATCCCGACCCCGGGCAGACGAATGACGGACCGGCCACCGAGCGCTGGTGGGACGGCACCGCCTGGACGGACCAGGTCCGGCCGACGGGCTCGGCACCCGCCTGGGACCCTCCGGCACCGGGCACGGCGGCCGGACCGGCGTACCCGGCCCATCCGGCGTACCCGGTGCATCCGGGATATCCCGGGGTCGTGCAGTCCGGCTCGGGTTCCGGCCGGAAGCGCGGGCTGCGGATCGGAATCGCCGTGGCGGCGGCCGTCGCGGTGCTGGCGAGCATCGGGGTCGGCGTGTACGCGCTGACCGACGACGGCCGGTCCGGTGACTCCGCAGCCTCGCAGGGGCCGGGCGGGCGGGACGGCGGCCCCGGTGGCTCGGAAGGCGGTTCGAAGGGCGGTCCCGACGGGGAGGGGTCCGGCCCGGACACCTCTCAGCCGCCACGGGTCGAGAGCGGGTCGGTGACCGACGGGCTGAGCGGGATCAGCCTGCCCATCCCGGACGGCTGGTACGGCCAGGAGGGCCAGGTGGGCGCCCAGATCATGTCGGAGGACACCTACGAATGCCCCGGCAACACCTCCAGCACCTGCACCAAGGGCGGGGCCTATTCGGCACCGGCGCCGGCCCTCGGTATCCGCGGCTCCACCGCCGAGGAGGTCGCCAAGGCGGACATCGCCGCCAATGCCGAGGAGTCGTACGGCGGTGATTCCTACGGGAGGATCACCTCGCACGAGGTCCTCGAGTCGAAGGCGGTGGACGTCGCCGGGCAGAAGGGCTACCTGGTGCGCTGGAAGGCGGTCACCAGCAAGGGCTCCGACGGGTACGTCCAGTCGCTGGCCCTCCCCTCCCCCGCGCAGCCGAAGCAGATCGTCGTGATCCGCTTCGGTCTGGACACCGACCAGAAGCAGTCGGTCCTCGACGACATCATCGAGGGCATCGAGGAGGCGGAGGGCCGCGGCGGCAACGGCCAGGACGTGTGACCCGCTGAGGCATCGGCCGGGTGGCGCTCAAGCGGCGAGAAGCAGGATGCCGAGCACCAGGAGCGCCACCGCCTTGACCGCCTCGAACGCCACGTAGTACCAGTGGGCGTGGGAGCGGGACAGTCGCTCTCCGGCGAGCACCCGGTCGGACCGGCGGTTGAGCCGCGGCCGGATCACACCGAGTTGAGCTGCCGGCACCGCGGCCACCACGACGGCGAGCAGGACCACCGAGGTGCCGGCCCCGCCGGCCGCCACGGCGACAAGGGTGGTCGCGACGAGGACGAGCTCGACGAGATTGAGCGCCCGGAAGACGATGCGGCCGATGCCCAGGCCGACCGGGATGGTCACCCCCGGCGCCCGGAACTTCAACGGCGCCTCCAGGAAGGAGATCGCCAGCACCATGCCGAGCCAGACGAAGACGGCGGCGCCCGCTGTGGCGGCCGATACGGGGTTCACTGCCGGACCGTCCTTCCTCTACGCGGCGCGCGCATGGACGAAATGGGCATGACAGGCGTCGGGTTCGGCGAACGGCTCCAGCCGGTCGGCGGCGACGGGCGCGTCCAGTTCTTCCAACGCGCCCTTCATCAGGCCCAGATGCAGCGGGCAGACGATCTGCCGGTACTCCTCGGCGAGTTCGAGGAACGGGCAATGCCGCAGACGGATGACGTCGGGCACCTCATCGGACTCGTCGTGCACCGGGTGCACCCGGTGCACAGGGGTCGCCGGGTTCACCGGTTCGAAGCCGAGGTCGGCGAGGAGTCCGACCAGCCGGTCGACGGCTTCGCGGCCGGTCACGGTGTGGAAGGGTGGCACCGGGTCGACCAGATGCCGCCCCCAGGCCCGGCCGGCCTCCACGGCCTCCGCCTCGGCGTCGGCGCCGGTCGACGCGAGCCGGCTGAGCAGCATCCGGGCCAGCAGTCGGTACTCGCGCCGCCCTCCCCGGTCCATTCCGCGACGCGGCGCGTACACCGCGCGGGGGCGTCCCCGCCCGGACGACGCCTCCAGGGTCCGCTCCACCGCCCCGCGCGTCACCAGCGAATCCAGGTGGAAGCGCGCCGTGTTGGCGTGGACCCCCACCCGCTCCGCCACCTCGTTGACACCGAGCGGCGCGCCGGCGGTGCGCAGCACCTCGAGCACGGTACGGCGGCGCGGGGTCACCGGATCGCTTCCCCCGGCGCGTTCCCCGGAGGTCACGTCGCCCCGTCCTGCGGCGGCAGTGCGGCGATCAGCGGGTGGTCCCGCTCGATCAGCCCCAGCTTGCTGGCGCCGCCGGGCGAGCCGAGGTCGTCGAAGAACTCGACGTTCGCCTTGTAGTAGTCCTTCCACTCCTCGGGAGTGTCGTCCTCGTAGAAGATGGCCTCTACCGGACAGACCGGCTCGCAGGCGCCGCAGTCGACGCATTCGTCCGGATGGATGTACAAGGACCGCTGGCCCTCGTAGATGCAGTCGACCGGGCACTCGTCGACGCACGCCTTGTCCTTCACGTCGACACAGGGCTGCGCGATCACATAGGTCACGACGTCCTCCTCCCCGAATTTTCACGAATCCTTTCTGTAAGAATAGTGCTTCGCGGCACCGCTCCACCACTGGCGACGGCCGGGGATCGAGGAACCGAGGAACCGAGGAACCGAGGAAACAGCCCCTGCCCGGCCGGGCAGGGCCCTGTTCGGGCTGATCAGCCGATTTCCCCCGTGACCGGACGGTCAGCGCGCGCGGCGCGTCATCTCGTCCACGACGAATCCGAGACCGTTGCCGAGCATCCAGGTGTCCGCGGCCGACGCGGTGCCCTCCCGGGTCGGCCGCGGACTGCCCTCCTGCCGCATCCCCGGAGTGCGCAGGTACGGACCCAGCAGCGCCGACGAGAACGCGGCGAGCCCGGCACCCGCCACCACCGTGGGCACGAAGGGCAGGAGCAGGGCGGCCGCGCCGATCGCGCAAGCCCGTCCGGCGCACCGCGAGCGGGCACACCGGGCGCCCTCGCCTTTCGACCTTCCCTGGAGGGGGATACCTTTCAATGACAAACAGGCCCATACCCTGACATGCATACATGCACCCATGCGCGGCACTCTGGAGGATCTGTGGAACTCTTTCCCCCGCTGCCCTACGCCGAATGGCGGGCGACCAAGGAGACGCTGCACCGGTTCGCGCAGGTGGTCGGAAAGGTGCGACTCGCGGCGTCGCCACGCCGCAACCACTGGTGGAACGTTCCCTACCATCTCACCGGACGCGGCATCACCACCCGCCCGATGGGACTGGACGACCAGGGCCGCTTCTTCTGCATCGACTTCGACTTCGTCGACCACAGGCTCCTCGTCACGACCGGTTCGGGTCGCGAGGTGTCGTTCCCGCTGCCCGGCCTCTCGGTGGCCGACTTCTACCGTCGGTTGCAGTCCGCACTCGCCGAACTCGACGTCTCCGTGCGCATCGGGCAACCGCACCCCTTCGACCTCCCGGACTCCGACCGCCCCTTCGACGAGGACACGGAACACCGCGCCTACGACCAGGAGTCGGTGAACCGCTACTGGGTCATCCTGTCCCAGGTCAACCTGGTCCTGGAGGAGTACGCCGCCGAGTGGTCCGGAAAGACGAGTCCGGTGCACCACTTCTGGCACACCTTCGACATCGCGGTGACCAGGTTCTCCGACACCGCCGTCGCCCACTCCGAATCCGTCGATCCGGTCACCAGGGAGGCGTACTCCCGTGAGGTGATCAGCGCGGGCTTCTGGTTCGGCGACCCCGCCTTCCCCCGGGCGGCGTTCTACTCCTACACCGCGCCCGAACCGACCGGCCTGGCACGCCGTCCGCTGCAGCCCGCAGCCGCTTCGTGGGTCGAACGCGGCACCGGCAGCCGCCTGGCAGTCCTCGAGTACGAGAAGGCCAGGACCGCGCCCTCGCCGCGCGCCGACGTACTCGCCTTCCTGCGGAGTGCCTACCGGGCCGGCGCGCAGGCGGCGGGCTGGGACATCGAACGGAACGCCTGCCCGGGAGGCGTGACCGACCCCGCCGCGCAACGGGCCTGAGCCGCGGCGGGGCCGTACGGGAGAACGTCAGGAAAGATATGCCTCCACTTCGCTGAACTGGGCCGCCGGCCAGCCGGTGTTGCCGGTGACGTGCAGTCGGAGGTGGCGCAGGCCGGTGCCGTCCGGCAGCGTCACGGTGACCGTGTTGCCGGTGGCCGGGTCGAAGCGGTACTCCTTCGCGGGGAGGACCGTCGTGTACGCGGAGCCGTCGGTGCTGCCCTGGACGGCGAGGGTCTGGGTGCGGGTCTGCCACGCGGACTGCGGGGGCAGTTTCAGCACCAGCCGCCGGACGGCCCGGACGGCGCCGAGGTCCACCGTCAGGGACTGCGGGAAGGCGTGGTTGGCGGACTCCCAGTAGGTGTTCGCATCGCCGTCGACCGCCTTGGCCGGCGTGTAGACGTCCTGGGAGCCGGTGGCGGTCGCGGGGCGACCCTGTGCGAGGTTGCGGTCCGGGTCGGGGTCGAGGTTGCCCTCGCCGGGCTCCGGCCAGGTGGAGCAGTCCGACCAGGTGCTGTCCCAGCCGGAGTTGCCGCCGCCGTCGGTGAGGGTGAAGGTGCCCGAACCGGCCGGATAGGGGCAGTTGTAGAGACCGACCGAACCGATGCCGGTGACGTTCCGGAAGGTGGCGGCGCCCGGTGTCTCGGCCTGGACGACGACCGTACCGGCCCCGGCGACGGTGGCGCCGTCCACGGTGATGTTCTTCGCGGCGTGCCCGCGCCCGCTGCCGGAGACGAACTCGAAGGCGCTGTACGGGCTGTCGGTGATGGTGGTGTCGGTGATCCTGACCTGCGCCTCGATGGCGCTGTCGTAGGAGTCGACGCGCAGGGCGCCCATGGGGTGGTTCCAGTTGGGGTTCATGGCACCGGTGCGGAGCAGGGTGTTGCCGTCGACGGTGATCGTGCCGGCCAGCGGGTGGAACGGGTCGAGGAACTTCTGGTTGGAGATCGCGATGCCGCTGCCCAGCGCGTTGGTGTCGGCGATCAGGTTGCCCCTGACGGTGATGTCGGTGCCGCCGTAGATCGCGATGCCGTTGGCGAGGTTCGGCTGCGAGATGGTGTTGTTCTCGAAACTGCTGTCGCTGTTGGGCCCGTACAGCGACCACATGGCGAGCGAGTCGTCGCCCTGGTTGCGCAGGAAGTTGCTACGGACCTTCACCCCGCGTGCGTTGCCGTTGAGGTTGAGGCCGTCCGCCGTCATGTCGAGGAAGCGGCTGTTCTCCACGACCAGGTTGTCGTTGTTGCCGGTCAGCCAGAGACCCACCTTGAGGTGCTGGAGCCACATGCCGGAGACGGACGAGTTCGGGCCGAGTGAGCCGTTGACGAATTTGTCGGGCTGGGAGTCGACCCGCTCGGTGACCTCGCCGATGACGGCGAAGTCCTTGATGTGGACGTTGCCGGCGGAACTCGACTGGTCGATGAAGCGGGAGGAGCGCACGACGGAGTGCCAGTGGCCCGCGCCCTGGAGGGTGACGTTCTGGACGCCGCCCAGTGCGGAGGTGAGCCGGTACTCGCCCGGCGGTATCCAGACCACCCCGCCCTGAGCCGCGGAGACGGCCTCCCGGAAAGCCTGCGTGGAGTCGCCCCGGCCGCTGGGGAAAGCTGCATGGACGGCTGCGTGGGCGGCTGCGTGGAGGGCCGGGGAGCCGTCAGGTCACAGCGACACCGCACCCCGGGGTTCAGTCGACCGCCGACACGACGCTGAGATGGGAGGCGGCGCGACGGTGCCCGCGGCGGCGGGACGGGGCACGGCGCGTCTCGCGCAGGACCAGCGTGAGCCGGGTGCAGTCCATGCCTTCGAGGATTCTGGTCGTCTCCACGACGAGACGGCAGTCGGTGACTCCCCAGCGCGGGTCGGGATGGCGCAACGGCCGTACCGCGCCGTCGTGTTCGGCGGCCTGTTCGCCGACGGCACGGATCCAGTGCGGCAGCCCCTGCCGGTAGGCCGCCTCCATGATGGGGTCCTGGGCGATGTCCCGGCGGATGGCCTGCAGCCCGTGGTCGTGGCCGTCCCGCTCCACCGCCTTGGCGAAGTGGGCCAGCATCGGCAGGCACCAGCTCGACTCGTGTTCGCCCAGCACCGTGGGGGCGTCCGGATGGAAGAGGACGAACCGGAGGAAGTTGTCGCCGGGCATGGCCGTCGGATGCGGTTCGACGTCCCGGAAAAGTGTCCGGAAAGCAGCGTTCGCCAGCAGTACGTCCCAGCGGTGGTCGACCACCAGGGAGGGAAAGGGGACCGCGTTCAGAAACACGGCGTAGTCCTCCAGATAGGCCTGCGCCTCGGGAGTCTCGAAGACGGGCGGCCGCGGTGTCGGCCGCTGCCCTCCTGCCTGATGTGCCATCGGGAGGTCACCCCTCTTGCCTGTGCGGCCTTGACGCGGCGACCCGATCCTGCTGCCCTGACGTGAGGCGTGTCAACTATCGTGGCATTCCACACCCGTTGACGGCTGAAATTGGACACAGTTGTGGCGAGACCTGGATGTGAGTTCGAGACACGGGCTAGTCTCCGTGAAGTTCATGGCAAACGCTCGTGAGAAGCCTGTGAGAGACGTAGGAGATCTGTCGGTGACGGGTGGCTTCGAGGGTCCGGACACCGCGCCGACGACCGCGCTGTCGGCCGTCGTCGCCCGCGTCACCGTACTCGCCGACCGGCTCGAGGTGCCGCACGCCGAGATCTTCGACGTCGGCCGGCTGTCCGCGGCGTCCGGCGTTCCGGAACCGGTGGTCAAGGCTCTGCTGAGCGGCCGGCCCGCGGGCGAGCCCGAGGTGCAGACCCGGTTCGTGCAGCGCCTGGACCTGCTGCGCCGTACCCGGCTCAAGCCGAACGGCCGCAAGTACACGCAGCAGGAGATCGCGGACGGCGCGGGCATGTCCCGCCAGCAGGCCGGCGCCCTGATCAACGGCGACCGGCGCCCCACCATGGAACACTGCGACGCCATCCAGCGGTTCTTCCGGGTGCACGCCGGGTTCCTCACCGCCGAGGACCCCGAAGCGCTCGCCAACGCCCTCCAGCACACCGAGCAGGAACTGCTGCAGACCCTCGCGGCCCGCGAGCGGCGGGCCGCCGCGGCGGCCGACGACCCGCTGGAGCGGCTGCTGCGGGACCACGGCGTGCGCGGAATCGCGTGGCGGGCCGCGCAACTCCCCACCGACCAGCACCGCGACAAGGTCGCGGAGTGGCTGGACATGCTCCTGGAGAGCGTCCAGCGGCCCCACTCCTGACCTGGGGAGCGCGGGTGGGACGCCGCTCCGCCGTGCGGGCGGACCGGCGGACGGCACGGCCCGAGTGTCAGTGGCGGACGGCAGGCCGGAGGCGTGCCCGCACCGTGCGGGACGTCTGATGCCGGATCACGACCCGGGAAGAGCCGAGCGATGCCCACCGCCGCACTGACCGGCGACGAGGAGACCTTCTTCCGGATGCTCCGCGACTGGCACCCGGAGCCGTGACCGAGAGGAACAGGACCGGGCCGGCGTTCGTGCCGGTGCCGCGCGACAGCGGGGCGCAGCGGCGCCCCCGTCAGCCGTGGGGCACGGCGACCGCCGTCGCGACCAGGCCGCTCTCGGCGGTCCAGCGGCCCGTGAAGTGGTCGAGACGGCGGTCGCCCACCCATGGGCCGGGGACCAGGAGCGCCGCCCGGAAACCGCCGCGCGTCCGTTCGCCGGGGTCGGTGAACAGCTCGATGTCCGCCTCCATGAAGTCCAGCCACTTCCCCGTGAGCGGGAACCACGCCTTGTAGACGGCCTCCTTGGCGCTGAACAGCAGCCGGTCCCAGTGCACCTCGGGCCGCTCCACGGTCAGCCGGCCGATCCGCTCCGCCTCCGCGGGCAGGGCGACGGAGGACAGCACCCCCTCGGGCAGCGGCCCCTGGACCTCCGCGTCGATGCCGAGGGAGGCCAGGTCCTCGGCCCGGACCAGGGCTGCGGCGCAGTAGCCCGTGCAGTGGGTCATGCTGCCGACCAGCCCGGCCGGCCAGCCCGGTGCGCCGCGCTCGCCGGGCAGCACGGGCTGCGGGGGCACTCCGAGTTTCTCCATGGCCCGGCGGGCGCAGGAGCGCACCGCCCGGAACTCCCGGCGGCGCTTCTCGACCGCCCGCTCCATGAGCGCCGCCTCCTGCGGGTAGAGCGGAGCGTCGGCGCCCTCGTCGCCGCGGGCCTCCATGACGACCACGGTGTCCGGCAGCAGCTCCTCGATCATCGGGACCCTCCCTCGGGCTCGCCCTTGCTCTCGTCCGCGTGCCTATCCGGCACGATCCGGCGCAGCCGTCCCGGTGGTGTCGCCCGCTTGTGCCATTCGCGGGGGTAGCCCACGGACACCTCCTCGAAGGGGACGCCGTCCCGGCGGGTGCTGCGCGGGATGTGGAGATGGCCGTAGACCATCGTGTGGACGTTGAACCTGCGGTGCCAGTCGTCGGTCAGCTCGGTGCCGCACCACATGGCGAACTCGGGGTACCACAGGACGTCCGTGGGATGCCGGTGCAGCGGGTAGTGGTTGACGAGGACGACGGGCAGGTCGTCCGGCAGTTCGGCGAGCCGGCGTTCGGTCTCCTCGACCCGGGCCCGGCACCAGGCCTCCCGGCTCGGGTACGGGTCGGGGTGCAGCAGGTGCTCGTCGGTGCAGACGACGCCGGTGCCGTGCGCGTACGCCAGTCCTTCGTCCTTGGTGGCGCAACCGGCGGGCAGGAACGTGTAGTCGTACAGCAGGAACAGCGGGGCCACGGCCACCGGACCGCCGGGGCCGTCCCAGACGGGGTAGGGGTCCTCGGGGGTGATCACGCCGAGTTCCCGGCACTGTTCGACGAGGTGGTCGTAGCGGGCGACGCCGCGCAGGGTGACGGTGTCTCTCGGGTGGGTCCACAGTTCGTGGTTGCCGGGCGCCCAGACGACCTTGTGGAACCGGCCGGCGAGTGTCTTGAGCGCCCAGCGGATCTCCTCCACCGTCTCCGCGACGTCCCCGGCCACGAGGAGCCAGTCCTCGTCCGACTCGGGGTGCATCCGCTCGACCAGCGCACGGTTCTCGTCGTAACCGATGTGCAGGTCGCTGATCGCCCACATCTGTCCGTCGCCACCGGTCGTGGACGCCACTCGTCGCCTCCTGGAAATGAACGAACAACCCGTACGGACAGCATGCACTCCCCAGGCTCTTCGGGCAGGGGGAACCCCGCGTCCGCGGACACTCTCAAGGGATCACATCCGCGGCGCCCGGACAAGGGGAGTTCTCCCAGAGTCTCCCGGAGTCTCCCGGGAAACCGTGACACGCCCGTGGTTCGGTCCCGGGCACGGGCCCGCCGAGGCCTGCCCGCACACCGTGGAAGGCGGCCTGCACGGCCTCATGCTTACGCGTATGGCTCAACCGCACGTACGCGGAGAACGTGTTCTTCATCGATCAGGTGAGAAGGAATCCCGACGACCGGGCCGTCGAGATCCATGCCACGCACGGCGACCCCGACTCCCCCCGTACCGGCCGCGGCCGACACCGCCGAGCCGGAACCCGAGAACCCGTCCCCGGCGGCGCACGTCGAGTACGCGCTCGCCCAGTGCGCGCGGCGCGGCATCGACGTGTTCGTGCCCCGACTGCACCAAGGGGCGACCGTCGCGCACCGCGCGGAGCTCGAGGCGGCCGGTACGGCGCTGCCGGCGCCGCCGCCCGAGGCCGTGGCCGTCTTCCGCGACAAGGTGATCGCCTACGAGGCCGTGCAGGCGATCGGTTCCGGATGTCGGGCGAACAGCCGGTGCCGAAGGCACGGGGAGCTGGGGGGCTCGGGCCGGCCGCCGTCATCGTGGGGGCGACCGGCCGACCCGGTGCGCACGGTGCGCGGGCGGTCAGTCCCGGGTCCGGTCCACCGTCAGCCGCAGGGTCAGCACCTGGAACGGGCGCAGGGCCACGGGCACGCTGTCGCCGTCGGTGTCCGCCGGTTCCAGCGGCCGCTCCAGGAGGTCGGTCACCCGGGCCCCGCCGAGGGGGAAGCCGGTACGCAGGGTGCCGGTGGCACGTCCGCCGCGGGATTCGTAGAGGCGGACGACGACGTCGCCGGAGGCGTCGTCGGCGAGCTTGACCGCCTCGACGGTCACGCCCTCGCCGTCCACCGAGACCACCGGATCCGGTGCGCCCTCCGCCCGGGCCACGCGCAGCGGCAGGTTGAGCGCGTAGCCCTCCGCGACGGCGTCCTCGATGCTCGCGCCGGGCAGCAGCGCGTAGGTGAAGCGGTGCGTGCCCTGGTCGGCCTCGGGGTCCGGGATCCGCGGGGCGCGCACCAGGCTGAGGCGGACCGTCGTGGTCGTGCCTCCGTCGTCGCGGACCGTGCGGGTCACGTCGTGGCCGTACGTCGAGTCGTTGAGGACGGCGACGCCGTAGCCGGGTTCGCCGAGGTGCACCCAGCGGTGGCCGGAAACCTCGAAGCGGGCCGCCTCCCAGCTGGTGTTGGTGTGGGTGGGGCGCTGGACGTGACCGAACTGGATCTCCGCGGAGGAGTGCGGGGCCCGGATGTCGAACGGGAAGCCGGCCTTGAGGATCTTCTCGGCCTCGTGCCAGTCGATCTCGGTCTCGAAGTCGATCCGGGGGCTGCCGGCGCGCAGGGTGATCGTCTGGGTGATCCGTGAGCCGTTGCCGAAGGCGCGCTCCACCCGCACCGCGCCGACCAGCGGGTCCTGGGCGACGACGGTGACGGACCCGGCGGCGGGCAGGTCGGTGAACCGGTTCCGGTAGTGCTGGTCGATGTCCCAGGCGTCCCAGTGGTTGGGGAGGTCCGTGTGCAGCCGGAGCAGGTTGCCCGGGCCGGCCAGCACCTCGCGGTCCGCGCGGAGGTCGTGGACGGACGACAGCGTGCCGTCGTCCGCCAGCCGCACCCGCACCATCCCGTTGTCGAGCACCCGTTCCATGACGGTCACCGGCTGCGGGCGGGGGGAGCCGGCCGGCGCCTCCAGGGGTGCGCTGCCGTTCGCGGGCGCGGTCGTCCACACCGGCGCTCCCCCGGGTGTCCGGATCACCTCGGCGCGGTCGTACGGACTGGTGTTGAACACCCGGAGGCCGGGGCCGTCCCCCAGGGCGGCGATCGCCTCCCCGGTCAGCGCATCCAGTTCCCGGGCGACCCTGGCGTACTCCGCCTCCGCCTCCCGGTGCACCCAGGCGATGGACGAGCCGGGCAGGATGTCGTGGAACTGGTGCAGCAGGACCGTCTTCCACAGCCGGTCGAGTGCGTCGTACGGGTAGGCGTGGTCCGGTGCGTGCAGTGCCGCCGTGGTGGCCCACAACTCGGCCTCGCGCAGCAGGTGTTCGCTGCGCCGGTTGCCCTGCTTGGTGCGGGCCTGGCTGGTGTAGGTGGCGCGGTGCAGTTCCAGGTAGAGCTCGCCGTTCCAGACCGGGGCGTCGGGGTACTCCTCGCGGGCCTTGGCGAAGAAGGCGTCGGGGTGTTCGACGACGACCTTCGGGGAGCCCTCCAGGTCGGCCAGCCGGCGGGCCCGTTCCATGTGCTCGCGGGTGGGGCCGCCGCCGCCGTCGCCCCAGCCGAACGGTGCGAGCGAGCGGGTGCCGGCGCCCTTCTCACGGTAGTTGCGCACGGCGCGGGCCATCTCCTCGCCGGTGAGGGCGGCGTTGTAGGTGTCGACCGGCGGGAAGTGCGTGAAGATGCGGGTGCCGTCGATGCCCTCCCACCAGAAGGTGTGGTGCGGGAACCTGTTGGTCTGGTTCCAGGAGATCTTCTGGGTGAGGAACCACTCGTTGCCGGCGAGCTTGGCGAGTTGCGGGTAGGCGGCGGTGTAGCCGAAGGAGTCGGGCAGCCAGACACCCTTGGTCTCGATGCCGAAGTGCTCGAGGAAGAACCGTTTGCCGTGGATCAGTTGACGGGCGAGGGCCTCGCCGCCGGGCAGATTGCCGTCGGCCTCCACCCACATGCCGCCGACCGGTGCCCACTGGCCCTTGTCGACGGCTTTCCTGATCCTCTCCCACACCTGCGGGTGGTGGTCGCGCACCCACGCGTACTGCTGGGCCTGCGAGCAGGCGAAGACGAAGTCCTCGTACTCGTCGGCGAGCGCGGTGGCGTTGGAGAAGGTGCGGGACGTCTTGCGCCGGGTCTCGCGCAGCGGCCACAGCCAGGCGGAGTCGATGTGGGCGTGCCCGACGCCGGACACGGTGTGCGCGCTGGCGTGCGCGGGTTTCGCAAGGACGGGGGCGAGGGCCTCGCGGGCGGCGGGGGCGCTGCCGGAGACGTCGTCGAGGTCGAGGGCGTCCATGGCCCGGTCGAGGGCGTGCGCGATCTCGTGCCGGCGTGGCTCGTGCTCGCCCAGTTCGGCCATGAGTTCGCGCAGCACGCACAGGTCCAGGTCGAGGTGCCAGACCGGTTCGTCGAGGACGGCGAGGTCGGCGCCGTGAAACACGTACAGCGGTGTGTCGCCCGCCGTGCGCCGGTCGCCGAGCGGGGTCGGGCGGGCGAAGCCGTCGGCCAGGATGTCGGGGTTGGAGGCCGCCTCGACCAGGTAGTCGATCTCCTCGCCGCCCGCGGCCCGGCGGGCGACCGGAACGTACCGGTTGAACGGGTTGACCGCCTTCAGCGGGGTGCCGTCGGTCAGGTGCACCAGGGCTTCGGCCTGGAAGCCCGGTCCGGCGCCGGTGAAGCCGAGGTCGATGACCGCCTCGACGCGCCGGCCGGCCCATGCGGCGGGGACCTGTCCGCGCATCCGGAACCAGGTGGTGCCCCAGGGCGGGCCCCACGGGGTGTTCCTGGCGAAGGGCTCGTAGGAGGCGGCTGCGGCCTGTGCGAAGGGGACCGGCTCGCCCGGCGCGTGCCAGGCCTCGACGGTGAGCGGGACGGTGGCGGCGTAGGCCGCGGGCTTGACGCGCTGGGTGTGGACGCGCAGGGCGCGGCCCTCGATCCGATGGCGTTCGTCATGCATGAAGTGCTCTCCTCACGGGGCTACTTGAGGTGGGCGAGGCCGGGATGGACAGCGGTGTAGCCGTCGACGAGGCGACGGGCCACGTGCACGGAGTCGACGAGCGGGTGCAGCGCGAAGGCCTTGACCGCCCGGGCGCGGGAGCCGGACTCGGCGGCCTGGAGCACCTCGCGCTCGACCGCCTTGACCGCGCAGACCAGGCCGGTGGCGTGGCCCGGCAGCGGGTCGACGGAGACGGGGTGCGCGCCGCCGGCGTCGACGAGGCACGGGACTTCGATGACGGCTTCCGCGTCGAGCGCCGAAAGGGTGCTGCGGTTGCGGACGTTGAGGATCAGGGTGGTCCGTTCGTCGCGGGCGACGGCCCGCATCAGTGCGAGGGCCACCTTCTCGTAGCCGCCGGACAGGTCGTCCTCGTCGCGGTCTCCGGCGCCGGCGGTTTCGCGGTTCTCCGCCATGTAGGTGGCCTCGCGTTCGGCGCGGGTGCGGTTCCAGGTGTCCAGAGCGGGGGTGCCGGTGTCGTCGGGGTCGCTCACCTGCGCGTAGAAGCGGGCCTGCTGGTCGTGGAGGAAGGCGCCGCGGGTCTTCTCCGCCTGCTGGTAGGCGCGTACGGTCTCCCGGTTGAAGTAGTAGTAGTGCAGGTACTCGTTGGGGATCGCGCCGAGGGACTGGAGCCAGTCGGCGCCGAAGAGCCTGCCCTCCTCGAAGGAGCCGAGCAGGTGGCGGTCGGCGAGCAGGCGCGGGAGTTCGTCGCGGCCCTTGACCCGCAGGCCGCGCACCCAGCCGAGGTGGTTGAGGCCGACGTAGTCGATCCACGCCTCCCGCGGGTTCGCGCCGAGCACCCGGGCGATGCGGCGGCCGAGGCCGACCGGCGAGTCGCAGATGCCGATGACGCGGTCGCCGAGATGGCGGGACATGGCCTCGGTGACCAGGCCCGCCGGGTTGGTGAAGTTGATGACCCAGGCGTCGGGGGCGAGGCGGGCCACCCGGGCGGCGATGTCGACGGCGACGGGGACGGTGCGCAGTCCGTAGGCGATGCCGCCCGCGCCGACCGTCTCCTGTCCGAGGACGCCCTCAGCGAGCGCGACCCGTTCGTCGTTCGCGCGGCCCTCGAGGCCGCCGACGCGGATCGCGGAGAAGACGAAGTCGGCGCCGCGCAGGGCGTCGTCCAGATCGGTGGTGGTGGTCACCTCGGGGGCGTCGGGCACCCCGGCCGCCTGGTCGGCCAGCACACGGGCGATCGCACACAGCCGACGGTCGTCCACGTCATGGAGGACGACCCGGGTCACCCGCCCCTCGGCGTGGTCCTCGAGGAGCGCGCCGTACACCAGCGGCACCCGGAATCCTCCGCCGCCCAGAATCGTCAGTCTCACGTCTGCACCCTTCCCTTCTCGACGTCAGCGATGCCGTCGATGCCATCGACGGCGTCGACGGCGTCGACACCAGCATGTCCGGCCAACCCGAGCGGGGCAGGGGCCGGAGTGAGCACCGAGGTACGGGCCGTCCGTACGTCGACGTGGCGCGGTTGCACCCGTTCGCGTCGGTTCACGGGATGAACTCTCCCCGCGCAGAAGGACTTTCTCGGTTACACCTCTTGACGGCCACGGGGCCGCAGAGCACATTGGCGACACTCTGAGAGCGCTCTCAGAACCATCGAGCCGGGCTCTTCGAGCACTCCCCGCACACACCTGTGCACCCGCATCCGTCCTTGTGTCCGCATCCGTATCCGCATCCGAGAGGCAACCCCCACATGAGTGACACCTCCGGCACCCCCCGCAGATCCCGGTCCCTCCGCAGACCCCGCCCGCTGCGGCGGGCACTGCTCGCCGTCGTCGGCACGCTCGGGCTCACCGCGGCCGCCGTCACGGCCGCCGTCCCGTCGGCGAGCGCCGCCGCCCCGCCCCCGCCGTCGGGCTGGAACCAGGTCTTCGTCGACGACTTCAACGGCGCCGCGGGCAGCGGTGTCAACACCTCCGACTGGCGGTACGCGACCGGCAGGGGATACCCGGGCGGCCCCGCCAACTGGGGCACCGGTGAGATCGAGACGATGACGTCGAACCCGGAGAACGTCTCCCTCGACGGCAACGGCAACCTCCGCATCACCCCGCGACGGGACGCCTCCGGCAACTGGACCTCGGGCCGCGTCGAGACCAACCGTTCCGACTTCCGGCCGCCCGCCGGGGGCACGCTGCGCGTCGAGAGCCGCATCCAGGTGCCGAACGTGACCGGCGCCGCCGCCAAGGGCTACTGGCCGGCGTTCTGGATGCTGGGCGCGCCGTACCGGGGCAACTACTGGAACTGGCCGTCCGTCGGCGAGCTCGACATCATGGAGAACACCCAGGGCAACAACACCGTCTTCGCCACGATGCACTGCGGCACCGCGCCCGGCGGGCCGTGCAACGAGAACAGCGGCATCGGCGGTTCGACCACCTGTCAGGGCACGACCTGCCAGGCCGGCTTCCACACCTACCGGCTGGAGTGGGACCGCTCGTCGAGCGTGGAGCAGATCCGCTTCTACCTCGACGGAAACAACTTCCACACCGTGCGGGAGAACCAGGTCGACGCGACGACCTGGAGGAACGCCACCGACCACGGCTTCTTCATCATCCTCAACGTGGCGATGGGCGGCGGCTTCCCCGACGCCTTCGGCGGTGGCCCGGACGGCGGTACCCAGCCCGGCCACTCGATGCTCGTCGACTACGTCCAGGTGCTGAGCTCCGGCGGTGGTGGCACCACGCCCCCGCCGGCCGGCAGCCGGGACGCCTACGGCACCATCCAGGCCGAGTCCTTCGACGCCCAGTCCGGCACGGTGACGGAGGCCACCTCGGACTCCGGCGGCGGCCAGAACGTGGGTGCGCTGGCGAGCGGTGACTGGCTGCAGTACAAGGGCGTCGCTTTCGGCTCCGCCGCGGCCCGGCAGTTCTCCGCCCGGGTGGCGAGCGGTGCGCCGACCGGGGTCAGCGGTCTGGTCGAGGTACGCCTGGACAGCCGGGGCAACGCGCCCATCGGGAGTTTCGCGGTGGGCAACACGGGCGGCTGGCAGTCCTGGCGGACGATCCCGGCGAACATCACCTCCGTGACGGGCACGCACGACGTGTATCTGACCTTCACCAGCGGTCAGCCGCAGGACTTCGTGAACGTCAACTGGTTCACCTTCGGCCGCTGACCACCCGTGGTGAGGGGCTCCACGCGCGCGTGGGGCCCCTCACCCGTGCGGGCGACCACCGGGAACCAGCACCTCGAGGCATCCTTCCGCTTGTAACGTCACACTTTTACCACTGAAGGCAGAGACGCATTCATTCCTTCGGAACAAAGGCTTTTCAAGGGCGAGCGGGCGAAAAGCACGGGTGCGGGCCCCGCCTGGATTTCTCGGAGGTGAAGGTTCCCGCTTCCCGGGACACCCTGTAGGTGGGAAGACCCTCGACACCCAGGGAGCTGACGCGGAATGACCGAGGAGACGGGCGAGGCCGAAGGCGGAGGCGAGAACGGGGCCGGAGCCGACTGGTCCAACCCCCTGCACGACCCCCGCGACCGCCGGCTCCCCCGGATCGCGGGCCCCTCCGGGCTCGTCATCTTCGGCGTGACCGGCGACCTCTCCCGCAAGAAGCTGATGCCGGCCGTGTACGACCTCGCCAACCGGGGTCTGCTGCCGCCGGGCTTCTCCCTGGTCGGGTTCGCCCGCCGGGACTGGGCGGACCAGGACTTCGCGCAGGTGGTGCACGACGCGGTCAAGGAGCACGCCCGCACTCCGTTCCGCGAGGAGGTCTGGCAGCAGCTCGCCGAGGGCATGCGGTTCGTTCCGGGTGACTTCGAAGACGACACCGCGTTCGAGCAACTACGCGCGGCCGTGGCCGAGTTGGACAGCGCCCGAGGCACCGGCGGCAACTACGCGTTCTATCTCTCGGTACCGCCGAAGTTCTTCCCGAAGGTGGTCCGGCAGCTGAGGAATCACGGGCTGGCCGACGCGCCCGAGGGTTCCTGGCGGCGCGCGGTGATCGAGAAGCCCTTCGGCCACGATCTGAGGTCGGCCCAGGAGCTCAACGCGATCGTCCACGAGGTGTTCGCCCCGGACCAGGTCTTCCGGATCGACCATTACCTGGGCAAGGAGACCGTCCAGAACATCCTGGCGCTCCGCTTCGCCAATCAACTGTTCGAGCCGGAGTGGAACCGGTCCTTCGTGGACCACGTGCAGATCACCATGGCCGAGGACATCGGCATCGGCGGCCGGGCCGGCTACTACGACGGCATCGGCGCCGCCCGCGACGTCATCCAGAACCACCTGCTCCAGCTGATGGCGCTCACCGCCATGGAGGAACCGGCCTCCTTCGACGCGGCGTCGCTGCTCGCCGAGAAGCTGAAGGTGCTCCGGGCCGTGCGACTGCCGAAGGACCTGGGCCTGCACACCGTGCGCGGGCAGTACGCGGGTGCCTGGCAGGGCGGCCGACGGGTGTGCGGCTACACGGAGGAGGAGGGCATCGACGCGGACTCCACCACCGACACCTACGCCGCGATCAAACTGAACGTCGACAACCGCCGCTGGGCGGGTGTCCCCTTCTACCTGCGCACCGGGAAGCGGCTGGGCCGCCGGGTCACCGAGATCGCGGTGGTGCTGCAGCGGGCGCCGCACTCGCCGTTCGACGCGACGGCCACCGAGGAGCTCGGGCAGAACGCGATCGTCATCCGGGTGCAGCCGAACGAGGGCATGACGGTGCGGTTCGGCTCCAAGGTGCCGGGCACGTCCATGGAGATCCGCGACGTGACCATGGACTTCGCCTACGGCGAGTCGTTCACCGAGTCCAGCCCGGAGGCGTACGAGCGGCTCATCCTGGACGTCCTGCTGGGGGACGCCAACCTGTTCCCCCGCCATCAGGAAGTGGAAGAGTCGTGGAGGATCCTCGACCCGGTCGAGGAGCACTGGGCATCCCACGGCAGGCCCGCGCGGTACACCTCGGGCAGCTGGGGACCCGCGGAAGCCGACGAGATGCTCGCACGAGACGGACGGAGCTGGCGCAGGCCATGAAGATCGACCTCACCGACACCACGGCAAGCGATGTCAACAAGGCGCTGGTGCGGGGCCGCCGCACCATCGGCACCCCCGCCGTGGGCATGGTCCTGACGATGGTGATCGTCACGGACGAGGAGAACGCCTACGACTCGATCAAGGCCGCCGAGGAGGCCTCGCACGAGCACCCCTCGCGCATGCTCGTCGTCATCCGGCGCCACGCCCGCACCCCGCGCGACCGCACCCACCCGCGCCTCGACGCCGAGGTGCGGGTCGGTTCGGAGGCCGGCACCGGCGAGACCGTGGTCCTGCGGACCTACGGCGAGGTGTCCGACCACGCCGACTCGGTGGTGCTGCCGCTGCTGCTGCCGGACGCCCCGGTGGTGGTCTGGTGGCCGGCGGACGGGCCCGAGCACCCGTCGAGGGACCCGCTGGGCGCGCTGGCCCAGCGCAGGATCACCGACCTGTACGCGGTCGAGGAACCCCTGGAGGTGCTGGCCGCCCGGAGGCGTTGCTACGCGCCCGGCGACACCGACCTGGCCTGGACCAGGCTGACGCCGTGGCGGTCCATGCTGGCCGCCGCCCTGGACCAGGCCCAGCTGACGGTGACGTCGGCGTCCGTGGAGAGCGAGGCCGACAATCCGAGCGCGGAACTGCTGGCGCGCTGGCTGGAGGCCCGGCTGGACGTGCCGGTCGAGCGGGTGGAGACGGCCGGCCCGGTGGTCACCGGCGTGCGCCTGGGCACGGTGGACGGCGAGATCGTCATCGACCGCCCGGAGGGCCCGATGGCCACGCTGTCGCTGCCGGGGCAGCCGTCACGGCGGCTCGCGCTGAAGGTACGCCCCCTCTCCGAGCTGATCGCGGAGGAGCTCAGGCGTCTCGACGCGGACGAGATGTACGCCGTCGCCCTGCGCGGCGAGGCCACCGAGGAGGTCCCCACCCGTGTCTGACGCCCCCTCCCCCGCACCGACCCGGCGCCCCCGGCGGGCCGCCCCAACCGAACCCAGGAAGTGAACTGACATGCAGATCGGCCTTGTTGGTCTCGGCAAGATGGGCGGCAACATGCGTGAGCGCATCCGTGCCGCCGGACACACCGTCGTCGGCTACGACACGAACCCCGACCGCTCCGACGTCGGCCACCTGTCCGACCTCATCGACCGGCTCGACCTGCCGCGCGTCGTCTGGGTGATGGTCCCGGCCGGCACGGTCACCCAGCACGTCATCGATCAGCTGGGGAGCCTGCTCAAGCCCGGTGACACCGTCGTCGACGGCGGCAACTCCCGGTGGACGGACGACGAGAAGCACGCCAAGGAGCTGGGCGCCCGGGGCATCGGCTTCGTCGACGCGGGTGTCTCGGGCGGGGTGTGGGGGCTGGAGCACGGCTACGCCCTCATGGTCGGCGGCGAGGAGGAGCACGTGGAGCGGCTGAAGCCGATCTTCGACGCGCTCAAGCCGGAGGGCCCGTACGGCTACGTCCACGCGGGCAAGGTCGGCGCCGGTCACTTCGCGAAGATGGTCCACAACGGCATCGAGTACGCCATGATGCAGGCCTACGCCGAGGGCTGGGAGCTGCTGGAGAAGGTCCACTCGGTGGACAACGTCCGCGAGGTGTTCCGCTCCTGGCAGCAGGGCACGGTCATCCGCTCCTGGCTGCTCGACCTGGCGGTCAACGCCCTCGACGAGGACGCCCACCTGGAGAAGCTGCGCGGCTACGCCGAGGACTCGGGCGAGGGCCGCTGGACCGTGGAGGCCGCCATCGACAACGCGGTGCCGCTCCCCGCGATCACCGCCTCCCTGTTCGCGCGGTTCGCCTCCCGGCAGGAGGACTCGCCGCAGATGAAGATGGTCGCGGCGCTGCGCAACCAGTTCGGCGGCCACGCGGTCGAGTCCGCGGACCGGGACGCCCCGGATCGGAAACGGGAGCAGGAACAGAAGCAGGAGCAGGAGCAGGAGCAGGAGGACTGGGCGTAGCGGTCGTGGGAGACCTCCTGCTGGCCCGGCACGGTGAGACGGAGTGGAGCAGGGCGGGACGGCACACCGGTGGTACCGATCTGCCCCTGACCCCGGGCGGCGAGGACCAGGCCAGGTCCCTGGCCCCGCTGCTCGCGGGCCGCGCCTTCGCGCTCGTGCTCACCAGTCCGCTGCTCCGCGCCCGGCGCACCGCCGAACTCGCGGGGCTGGCGGGGGCGGTGCCGGAGCCGGACCTGCGGGAGTGGGACTACGGCGGCTACGAGGGCGTCACCACCGCGGACATCCGACGCGCCCGGCCCGGCTGGGACCTGTGGACCGACGGGGTGCCGTCCGGTCCGGAGTTTCCCGGCGAGTCCGCCGCGCAGGTCGGCGAGCGGGCCGACCGGGTGCTGTCCCGGGTGGTCGGGGCGCTCGATGCGGGTGATGTGATGCTCGTGGCGCACGGTCATCTGCTGCGGGTGCTGACCGCACGGCGGCTGGGTCTGCCGCCCGCGGACGGGCGGCTGTTCCGGCTGGAGACGGGGACGCTGAGCCGGCTGTCGCTGGAGCACGGCAGCCCGGTGCTCGCGGAGTGGAACACCCGGCCCTGAGGCCGTGCCGCCGGTGCCCTGTCCTACGGCTGGGAGGTGAGGGCGGTCGACGTCCGGACGGCGTGCTGGGCGGCCAGCCGCACCGGTGCGTTGCGGGCGCCGTAGCCGCGGTGTCCGCCGTCGCGCTGGAGGAGTTCGAAGAACACCCGGCCGACGGTGCGGGTGTAGCAGTGCCGCAGGCTTCCGTGCTCGTCGCGGTCGTAGAGGATGCCCAGTTCGCGGTAGGCCTCCAGCTCGCCGTCGGCGAACTCGTGGCGGGCGGCGAGGTCGTCGTAGTAGTTCGCCGGGATCGGCAGCAACGGGACGCCCGCGTCGCGCAGCCGGCGGGCCGCGGCGACCACGTCGTCGGTGGCGAACGCGATGTGCTGGGCGTGCACGGTGTCGTCGCCGGGCGCGGCTTGGACGGTGAGGGCGATCCGGACGGTGCCGTCGGCGTTGCTGACCGCGCGGCTGCGCTGCAGCCCGTAGGGGTCGGCGACGTCGACGCTGTCCTCGGCCCGCAGCCCGAGCACGCTGCGGTGGAAGAGGACCGCCTCGTCGAAGTGGTGCCAGGGCTGGGTGAGCGCGAGATGGTCGATGCGCCAGGTCCCCGACGTGGCGGACGAATCTGCCGCGGCAGACCCGGCCGCAGGCTCCCCGACGTCCTCGAAGTCGGCCCGCCAGCCGGCGAGTCGGGCGTCGCAGAAGAACAGTTCCGTGCCGTCGGGGGCGGCGACGGCGTCCAGCGGGGCGTCCTCGGGGGCGCGGCGGCGCGGCAGGACGGGCGCCAGCAGGGCTTCGGCGCGGGCGGCGGCACCGGCGGGGTCGGGCGACTCCAGGCCGACGGCGGCGAGCCGGGTGCCGTCGCGGCGTACGGCCGTACCGGTGTTGACGAGGAGGCGGGCCTCGCCCTGCTGCCAGAGGTCGACGGGTTTGCTCCGGTGCCGGGCGGCGCGGGTGAAGCCGAGGGCGCCCAGCAGTCCGGTGAGGGGTTCGGCGTCGGCGGTGACGAGTTCGGCGAAGGCCACACCGGTGGGGACGACGGGGGCGGGCGGCCGCGCCACCCCCGCCTCCTCCTGCAGGACGAGCAGGGAGCGCCGGGCGTCCACGGCGGTCGGGGCTGCCTCGGCCTGCCGGAACACGTCGTTGAACACCTCCAGGGACAGCGGCCCGTCGTAGCCGGTGCGCAGGACGTGCCGGACGAGTCCGGCGACGTCGAAGCCGCCCTGCCCGGGGAAGCAGCGGTGGTGGCGGCTCCACTGGAGGACGTCCATCGCGGGCAGCGGGGCGTCGGCCAGTTGGAGGAAGAAGATCTTCTCGCCGGGGATCTCCTCGATGCCCTTGGGGTCGGAGCCCCTGGAGAGGATGTGGAAGCTGTCCAGGCAGGTGCCGAGCGCCGGGTGCCCGGCCGCCTCGACGATGCGCCAGGCATGGTCGTACGTGCTGACGTGCCGCCCCCAGGCCAGCGCCTCGTACGCGACCCGGATACCGAAGTCCTGAGCCAGGTCCGCGAGTTCGCGCAGCTGTGCGGCGGCGAGGGCATCGTCGTCGATCGCCTCGGGGTCGACGCTGGAGCAGACCAGCACGGTGTCGGCGCCGAGTTCGCCCATCAGCTCGAACTTGTGCCGGGCGCGGCGCAGGTTGCGGGCGAACGCCTCGGCGGGCACGGCCTCGATGTCCCGCAGCGGCTGGTAGAGGTCGATGCCGAGTCCGAGGTCGAGGCAGCGGGCGCGGATCTCCCGTGGCGTGAGCGGGCTGGCGAGCAGGTCGTTCTCGAAGATCTCCACGCCGTCGAAGCCGGCGCGGGCGGCGGCCGTGAGTTTCTCGGTGAGGGTGCCGCTGAGGGAGACGGTGGCGATGGACGTACGCACGTCGGTATCTCTGCTTCCGTGAAGTTCCGTGCTCTGAGGGCTGTGGAGTCTGAAGGCTCTGGGGGCTATTGGGGTGCTGCGACGGGGCCGGTGAGTTCGGTGAGGTCCGCGAGCATGCGGGCCCGGTCGGGTTCCCGCCCGGTGAACAGGCGGAACGCGTCCGCGGCCTGGAAGGCGGCCATGCCGCCGCCGTCGAGGGTGGCGCAGCCCGCCGCGCGGGCGGTGCGCAGGAGCTCGGTCTCCAGGGGTCGGTAGACGACCTCGGCGACCCACAGCCCGGGGTGCAGCAGCTCCGCGGGCAGCGGCAGTCCCGGGTGGGCCGCCATGCCGGTGGGGGTCGCGTGCACCAGGCCGCCGCTGCCGTCGGCGGCGGCCAGGAGCTCCGGCAGCCGGTCCAGGGGGGCGGCGGCGGCGCGGTCCGCTCCGAAGGTCCGGTTCAGGGAGTCGGCGAGTTCGTCGGCCCGCTCGGGCAGGGCGTCGGCCACGGTGACCCGTCCGGCGCCGAGGGTGAGCACGGCGTGCGCGACGGCGGCGCCGGCGCCGCCCGCGCCGAGCTGCACCACCCGCTCCAGCGGCACGTCGGGCAGGCCGCGGGCGAAGGAGGCGGCGAAGCCGGTGACGTCCGTGTTGTGGCCGACGGCCCGGCCGCCCTCGAAGACGACGGTGTTGACCGCGCCGAGCGCCTCGGCCTGCGGATCGAGTGCGTCGAGGTGCTCGACGACGAGCCGTTTGCACGGGTGGGTGATGTTGAGCCCGTCGAATCCGAGCAGCCGCGCGGCGCGCAGCAGCTCGCCCACCGCCTCGGGCGGCACGCCGATCGTGTCGAGGTCGAGGAGCCGGTACAGACAGCGCAGACCCTGCCGGTCGGCCTCCCGCTCGTGCAGCGCGGGGCTGAGCGACGGGCCGATGCCGGAGCCGATCAGCCCGACGAGATACGAGTCCTTGAGCACCGGGCCTCCAGAGACCACTCACTAATGTACGAACCAGTACGTTAGCTATATCAGCCGGTCGGGGCCTCATGGAAGCCCCGGCCGGTCGATGACGGCTCCCTTCTACAATCACCGCACCGCATACCCTCGCCCGAAGGAACTCCATGACCAGCGTCGAAGAACCGGCACGGCCCGGCGAGCGCATCCGTGACGCCGCCCGCACCAGGGCCGAGATCCTCGACGTGGCGACGCGGGAGTTCGCCCGGGCCGGCTACGACGGGGCCCGCGTCGACGAGATCGCCGCCCGCACCAGCACCACCAAGCGGATGATCTACTACTACTTCGGCGGCAAGGAAAAGCTGTTCACGGCCGTGCTGGAGCGCGCGTACGGCGTGATCCGCGAGGCCGAGCAGCAGTTGGACGTCGACCACCTGGACCCGGTGGCGGCCATCCGGCGGCTGGCGGAGGTGACCTTCGACCACCATGAGCGGCACCCGGACTTCATCCGCTTGGTGAGCATCGAGAACATCCACGGCGCGGAGCACATCAGGGCCTCCGATGAGCTCGGCCGGATGGGCTCGCCGGCGCTCGACGTGATCCGCCGGATCCTGGCCGCGGGGCAGGAGTCCGGCCTGTTCACGGCCGATGTGGACGCCGTCGACCTGCACGCGATGATCAGCTCGTTCTGCTTCTTCCGGGTGTCCAACCGGCACACCTTCGGCGCGCTGTTCGGCCGCGACCTGGTCGCCCCGGAGCGGCGCGAGCACTACCGGGCGATGCTGGGCGACATGGTGATCGCGTACCTGACGGCGGAGCGGGCCACGGACTGACGGGCGGAGGGCAGCGCCCCCGAGCCCCGGCGGATCCCGGGCCGACTCCGCACGACGCCACCTCTTGACACCGGAAGCCGTCGGGCGCAGCATCCCTATCCAGCCGCGACTAACTATCCAGTGGGTTAATTAGCGCACCGGCTTCTCCCCTCAGCTCATCCTCCGCGCACCGTCGTGGAGTCCCCTCGAAGGAGCCCGCCGTGTCCGTCCCCGCACCGCCCCGCGACGCCTCCCCGCCCGGACAGCCGAAGAAGGCGGCGACCGCCGCCTGGATCGGCAGCGCCCTGGAGTACTACGACTTCTTCATCTACGGCAGCGCGGCGGCGCTGATCTTCCCGGAGGTGTTCTTCGACGACTCCGACCCGGCCACCGCGACCCTGCTGTCGCTGGCGACGTTCGGTGTCGCGTACGCGGCCCGGCCCCTCGGCGCGCTGTTCCTCGGCCACTACGGGGACCGGGTCGGCCGTAAGAAGATCATGGTCTTCACGCTGATGCTGATGGGCGTGTCGACGTTCCTCATCGGCTGTCTGCCCACCCGTGACCAGGTCGGCACCCTCGCGCCGGCCCTGCTGGTGCTGTGCCGCATCCTGCAGGGCGTCTCGGCGGCCGGCGAACAGGCCAGCGCGAACTCGATGACCCTGGAACACGCGCCGCCCCACCGGCGGGGCTTCTTCACCAGCTTCACCCTGAGCGGTACGCAGGGCGGCCAGCTGCTGGCCACGCTGGTCTTCATCCCGGTGGCCGCGATGCCCGAGGAGCAGTTGCTCTCCTGGGGCTGGCGGGTGCCGTTCTGGATGAGCGTCGCGGTCGCCGTGGTCGGGTACGTCATCCGCCGCAAGCTCGACGAGACCCCGGCCTTCGAGCAGCAGACCGCCACCGAGGGAGTCGTGAAGCTGCCCCTGGCCGTGCTGCTGCGCGAGCACTGGGCGGACGTCCTGCGGGTGGTCGCGGGTGCGCTGATCGCCTCGGTCAGCACGATCTTCACGGTGTGGGCGCTGGCGTACGCGACCAGTGACGCGGTCGGCATGTCCCGCACGTCGATGCTGTGGGTGGCCGCGCTGGCGAACGTCGCCGCGCTCGCCGCGATCCCCATGTGGGCCGTGCTCTCCGACCGCATCGGCCGCCGCCCGGTCTTCCTGGTCGGCGCCGTCGGCAGCGCGGTGACGATGTTCCTGTACCTGTGGGTCGTCTCCACCGGCGACTTCGCCCTGACGATGCTGCTGGGCATCATCGCCTTCGGCGTCGTCTACAGCGCCGCGAACGGTGTGTGGCCGTCCTTCTACGGCGAGATGTTCCCGACCCGGGTGCGGCTCTCGGGCATGGCGATCGGCACCCAGATCGGCTTCGCCGTGGCCGGCTTCGCGGTCACCTTCGCCGCACAGATCGCGGGCCCGGACGGGGACGACTGGACGGCGGTGGCGCTCTTCACGGCCGCCCTGTGCGTCCCGCCGGTGATCGCGGCGCTCTCCGCACGGGAGACCCACCGCGTCCCGACCGAACTGCTCGGCGAACGCACGGCCGACGGCGCGACCCAGCCGGAGAAAGTGACGACCTGACCCCGCTCACTTCGACCCCTGGAGCCGGTGTCCGGCTCCAGGGGTCTCACGTCGGCACGGCTCCGCCCGCCCCGCCTACCGGTTGGACCACCCGCGCCGGCACAGCACCAGCCGGTAACCGTCGGGGTCCTCGAGGGTGACGCCCCACTCGTTCCAGTACGGATTGGGGGACGGGACCGTCGTGCCGCCGTGCTGCTCGAGCCGACCGACCAGGTCGTCCGGGACCGGGCCGTCGAGGTAGATCACCAGCAGGTCCTCCTCGGTGGGCCGGGGCTCGACGGGCCGACCGGGTTCATACACCAGTTCGAGGTGCCAGTCGGCGTCCGGCCAGCCCAGCATCAGCAGGTCGTGTCCACCGGGCGGGGCGCCGCCCTCGGTCCGCCACACCACGCTCAATCCGAGCCCGCCGCACCAGAACCGCTCGGCCGCGGCGAGGTCCCGGGACGGGCGGGCGATACGGATGTGACTGCGGCCGTCGACGGACATGATGCCCTCTCCCCTGGGGTGCGCTCCTCCGCGCCGGAACCGGCGCCGATCCGTTCCGCAGCGTAGACACCCCACCGATCACCGAACCATCGGTCGCCCGGCGGGGGCCTCGGGTCCTACGCCCCGCCCCCAGGTCCTACGACTCGCCCCCGGGTCCTACGACTCGCCTCGCCGGGGAATCCCGTACGCCCGCTCCACCCGCAGTCGCAGTACGAGGCGGCGGTCGCGGACCATGGCGGCGCGGTAGTCGTCCCAGTCGGGGTGTTCGCCGTTGACGTCGCGGTAGAGCCGGATCAGTTCCCGCACCGTCTCGTCGTGCGGATCGGCGGCGACGGGGGACAGTTCGGCGGTGCCCTCGGCGACCGTGTACGCCCACCGGTCGGGGGTGGTCACGTGGTAGGAAGCCCGGGGGTCCCGCCGCAGGTTGCGGGTCTTGGCCCGGTCGTCCGTGATCGAGACACGGATCAGCCGCTCGTCGGGGTAGTAGGCGTGGTTGACGTTCGACAGCTGGGGTCGGCCGTCCTGTTTCAGCGTGACGAGCACGCCACCGTTGTGGTCACCGATCAGTGCGAGCAGCGCGGGCAGTGTGTCCTGTGTCATACCCCCTGCAACGCCCGCACCGGCCCCGTCGTTCCCGTCGCCCTCGCCGTCCGCCCGGGTGCGCCGGTGTGTTCACCCGGTCCGACGAGGCCTGACGTGCTCCGGGCGGGGTATCCCGGACTCAGCTCGTGAGCGTGGTCGAAGGAGCGTGCGATGGGACTGCTGCGGCAGGAGGCCGACCCGGCGGAGACCGCACTGGACGCGGAGGCACTGGACCGGCTGGGCCGGCACTTCGCGCACGAGGTCGACGAGGGGCGGCTGCCCGGCTTCCTCGTCGCCGTCGCGCGGGGCGGGCGGCTCGCGGAGTTGTACGGCGAGACGGACGACGGCGGCATCGAGCCCATCGCCGGGCTGCCGCTGCGGGGCCGTCCCCGGTTCCCGTCCGGCCTCGGCACGTACGGCTGGACCGGGGTCGCCACCACCGCGTTCCGGGTCGACCCGGGCCGCGACCTGGCCGTGCAGTTCTGCACGCAGGTGCGGCCCCGGTCCTCCCACTCGGTGTTCCCGGACCTCAGGCGGCTGGTGCACGAGGCCGTGACCGGCTGAACGCCGGCCGGCCGGACGCCGGTTCGCCGCCGGGGGTGCCGGGGCCGGTGGGCCGTCAGGACCAGTGCGCCACCGCGTCCAGGTGGGGCAGGTCGTGGTCGAGGCGTTCCCGCTTGGTCCGCAGGTAGGTGATGTTGCTCTCGCACGGCGGTATCAACAGCGGTACCTGCTCGGCGACCTGGACACCGTGCCGTACCAACGCCTCGTGCTTGCGGGGGTTGTTGGACATCAGCCGCACCGACCGTACGCCCAGGTCCTGGAGCATGCCGGCGGCGACACCGTAGTCGCGGGCGTCCACCGGCAGGCCGAGGGCGAGGTTCGCCTCGACGGTGTCCAGCCCCTCCGCCTGCAGGGCCATCGCGCGCAGCTTCGCCAGCAGGCCGATGCCGCGGCCCTCGTGTCCTCTCAAGTAGAGGACGACACCGGCCCCTTCGGCGGCCACCGCGCGCAGTGCGGCGGCGAGCTGGTCGCCGCACTCGCAGTGCTGGGAGCCGAACGCGTCGCCGGTCAGGCACTCCGAGTGCAGCCGGGTGAGGACCCGGTCCGTGCCGATGTCGCCGTGGACCAGGGCGACTTGTTCGTCACCGCGGTCGTGGTCGAGGTAGCCGACCGCCTGGAACTTTCCGTACACGGTGGGCAACGGCGCATTCACGACACGTTCCACGCCGGTCCGCTGGGGTGGCTTCTTGGCGAGTACGCCTATGTTTTCTGTCATGATTCTCGAGTTCCTAAGCAGAGACGAAAGGCCGTGAAGAGATGAGTGGTTCACAAAAGCGGTCGGCGGCATACGGCCCGGTCCACGGTCTGTTGCCGGCGGATACTACAGAAGATGTACGGAATCGAGGCGCCGACGTCTCACGGCAGATCGCGGTTCTTCCCGTCGGGAGTTTCGAGCAGCACGGCCCGTTCCTTCCGCTGGTGACCGACACCCTGGTGGCGTGTGCCGTCGCGAGGGAGATCGCCGACACGTACCCGGTGCATCTCCTCCCTCCGGTGACGATCTCCTGCTCGCACGAGCACGCGGCCTGGCCGGGGACCGTCTCCATCTCCTCCGTGACCCTTCACGCGGTGATACGGGACATCGCCGACTCGCTGCGCCGTTCCGGCGTGGACACCCTGGTGCTGGTCAACGGGCACGGCGGAAACTACGTACTCGGCAACGTCGTTCAGGAATCCTCCGCCCGCGGCGAGCGCATGTCGCTGTTCCCGGCGCCGGAGGACTGGGAGACCGCGCGCCGGCACGCCGGCGTGGTCACCTCGCTGCTCACCGACATGCACGCGGGGGAAATCGAGACCTCCGTCCTTCTGCACACTCATCCCGAATTGCTCCGGGCCGGTTATGAGACCTCCGATCACGTCGCCGACGACCGGCGCCGGTTGCTCACGCTGGGAATGACCGCCTATACCGATTCCGGTGTCATCGGACGCCCTTCACTGGGCTCCGCGGAAAAGGGCAGAGAGCTTCTGGCGAGCCTCGTGGATTCCTTCGGCGCGTATTTCTCGATGCTCACCTCCGGCAGCACCCCGACGGAGGCGGCGGCCCCGGCCGGTTCGGCGGACACCACCGGTTCGGCCGGCGCGGTGAACGACGGCTCATAGGCCGTGTCCTCCTGGGCGCCGGGGGCGGCGGTGGCGGCCGTCCGCCGCCCGGCGCGCAGTTCCGCGTACCAGCGGGCGACGAGCACGATCACCCCGGGCAGGCTCGCCACGAGGCTGAGCACCCCGTAGACCACGGCGACGGCCAGCCCCCGGCCCGCGCCCAGTCCCGCGGCGCCGAACGCCCAGGCGGCGACGCCCTCCCGGGGGCCCCAGCCGCCGACGTTCAGTGGCAGCGCCATGGCGAGCAGCGCCAGTACGCCCAGCGGCAGCAGCTCGGTGACCGGCGCGCCGACTCCGGCGACGCGGGCGGCGAGGACGAACATCGCCAGGTATCCGGCGAGCACGACGAGGGAGGAGAGCAGCACACCTGGTCCGTTGCGCCGGGACAGCAGCCCCTCGCGGGCCTCGGCGAGCACCGGCCGCGGCGCCCGGTCCCGGCGTGACGACGCCGACCGGTTCATCCGCAGGGCGAGGACGACGGCGCAGGCGCCGAGTGCGGCGAGGCCCACGAGCGGGGCGGCCTGCCGCATGTCGTCCCGGACCGGTGACGGCATGGTCAGCAGCATCACGGCCCCGGCGGCGAACAGCGCCAGCTGTCCGGCGGCCCGCTCCAGCACCACGGACCGCACCCCGCGGCCCAGGTCACCGGTGCTCTGCCCGTGCCGCACCGCGCGGTGGACGTCGCCGAGGACGCCACCGGGCAGGGCCGCGTTCAGGAACAGGGCGCGGTAGTAGTCGGCGACGGCCGGGACGAGCGGCAGCCGGATCCTCAGGCCCCGGGCCACCAGGGCCCAGCGCCAGGCGCTGAACACCGTGGTCACCAGCCCGATCCCGAGCGCCGCCAGCACGGCGGGCCCGTCGATCCGGCGCAGCCCGTCGAGGAGGACGCCGGTGCCCAGGCGCCACAGCAGCACGGCGAGGATGAGGACACCGGCGGCGCTGCCGAGGCGGGTGCGCACGGCGGGGGTGTTGAGCCGGGCGAGGAGAGCGCGCGGGGCGCTGCCGGGGCGCGGTACCGGGGGGTCCAGGACCGGTGTTTCCACCGTCCGGGCACTCACGCGGCGGCGCCCGACGGCCGGCACAGGGCGAGCAGGTCGTTGTGGTGGACGACGACCCGCAGTTCGCCCGCCGCGCAGGCCTCCAGGCGCTCGGTCAGGTAACGGCCCGCGGGCTCGGCCAGTTCGGGGCGTTCCTCGACCGCCGCGCCGACCCAGCCCCGCAGCCACTGCGCGGTCAGTTCGGCCTGTTCGGGGCCGAGCCGCCAGGGGCTCGGGTCGAGCCGCACGGTCGCGCCGTGGTCGGCGAAGGCCTCCGCGGCGACGGTGGCCGCGTCCGGGCCGAGCAGTCCGTCCCGGCGCTGGTGGGCGTTGAACGCCTCGGTGATCTCCTGGTCCAGCGGGTGCGGCGCGGTCAGTTCGACGCGTCCGGCCACCGAGAGCGTGAGCAGGGCCGGGCAGCCGGCTCCGGCGCAGGCGGCGGCGAGGGCGTCGACGTCCTCGCGGGTGAGGACGTCGAGCAGTGCGGACGCGGTCACCAGGGAGGCGCCGACCAGGGCGTCCGGGGTGAGCCGGGCGACGTCGCCGCGCCGGGTCTCCACACTGACACGGCTGCCGTCGGCGGCGGACCGCGGGGAGGCGACGGCGGCGAAGTGGAGGAGGTAGGGGTCCCGGTCGTGCAGGATCCAGTGCTGGGCGCCGTCCAGCCGGGGCGCGAGCCAGCGGCCCATGGAGCCGGTGCCGCAGCCGATGTCGTGGACGACGAAACCGCCGGCCCGCTGCGGCAGGTTGGCGAGCCGGATGCGCAGCGGGTCGAGCAGGTCGTGGGCGCGTGCGCAGGCGTCGGCGGGTTCCCGCAGTTGGAGCCATTCGGGCGCGTACCGGGCGGGTTCATCGGTGTCGGCGGTGGCGACCTCCCGCAGCCGGAGGGTGTCCCGCTCCCCGGGACGGAGCACGGGACCGGCCCCGGGGATGACGGACTGCCGGGTGGCGGGGCCGCCCGGTCCGGCCGGTGCCGTCGGCTGCGTCTCCTGGGCCGTCCGCGCTGCTGACGGGGTCTGCGTCGTTGACGGGGTCTGCGTCGTCGACGGGCTGGTCATGCGGCCCTCCGGGGTTCGGTCGGAAGCCGGCGCAGTACCGCCGCCAGGCTCTGTGCGGTGCTCGCCCAGCCGCCGAGGGCGGCACGCCGGCCACGCGCGGCCGCCTTCAACCGGCGGCGGACGTCCGCCTCGCCGAACCAGCCGCGGAGTTCGACGGCGATGGCGGCGGGGTTCTCCGGCGGTACGAGGATGCCGGGCACCCCGCCGTCGGGGGCGCGGCCGACCGCCTCGGGCAGGCCGCCGACATCGGTGGCCAGCACCGGGATGCCACGCGCCAGCGCCTCGGTGACCGCCATGCCGTACGTCTCGGCGTACGAGGTGAGGACCATCAGGTCGGCGGTGGCGTAACTGGCGTCGAGTTCGGCGCCGGATTTCGGTCCCGCCAGCTCCAGCCGGTCCTGGAGGCCGTATCGGCCGATCAGGGACCGCAGATGGGCGACGTACTCGGGGTCGTGGCCGAGCCCGCCGACCAGCGCGCAGCTCCACGGCAGGTCGGACACCGCCGCCAGCGCCTCGACCAGTCGGTGCTGGCCCTTGCGCGGGGTGAGGGCGGCGACGCACAGCAGCCGGGAGACGCCGTCGGTGCCGGAGGCGAGGGGCGCGATGTCGGCGCCGGGAGCGGCGACGTGGACCCGGTCGGGTGCGAGCCCGTGGTGGGAGACCAGGCGGCGTACCGCCCAGTCGCTGGTGCCGATGACGGCCGGCACCGCGCGCAGCACCGTACGCTCACGGGCGTCCAGGTCGGCGGCGACCGCCGGGTCGAGCCCGGTCTCGTCGCCGAGCGGGAGGTGGACGAGGACGGCCATCCGCAGCCGTTCCGCCTCCGGGAGGATGATCTCGGGGACCCCGCAGGCGACCAGTCCGTCCAGCAGGACGACGGCGCCGTCGGGCAGTTCGCGCAGGGTGCGGGCGAGCGCGGTACGGGCGGCGGCGTCCGGGCGGGGCCAGTCACCGGCCACGGCGTGCCGCTGCACCTCCCAGCCGAATCCGGGCAGGTCCAGGCAGACGCGCCGGTCGTAGGCGTTGCCGCCGCTCGGTGCGGCCGGGTCGTCGACGCCGCCCGGCATCAGGAAGTGCACGGAGCGCAGGGACATGGGGATGATCCCTCCGTTCCCCGGGAGGGAGGCCTGTTGGGGGACGTAGTCCAGGCGGGCCCGCTGGGTGGCCGTGCCGGTCACGGTGGCGGTGGCGTCGTTCACAGCTCACGCTCGTAACTCGCCCAGGCGATGTGCGACTCGTGCAGGGTGACCGTGAGCCCCGCGATGCCCTTGGCGTTCTCGCCCAGCGCGCCCTTGTGGATGCGCTCGGCCAGCCGGTCGGCGATGACCTTGGCCAGGAACTCCGTGGAGGTGTTGATCCCCGCGAAGTCAGGTTCGTCGTCGAGGTTGCGGTAGTTCAGCTCGCCGACGACGGCCCCGAGTTCCTGCGTCGCGAGGCCGATGTCGACGACGAGGTTGTCCTCGTCCAACTGTTCGCGCCGGAACGCGGCGTCCACGAGGAACGTGGCCCCGTGCAGGCGCTGGGCCGGTCCGAAGACCTCGCCATGGAAGCTGTGGGCGATCATGATGTGATCGCGGACGGTGATGCTGAACAACGGACGACCCTCCAGGTGCGGCGCGTCTGCCCCCCGGCCGATCGCCGCCGGGGATGCCGTGTAGTACGGCTGTTCGCCGTTCGGCGTTCAGCCTCCGGTCCGTCTTTTCTCAGGTCAGACGGTGGCCCTTCGATCAGGGCGTGGCCCGGTCGTAGCGGACGAGGTGGCACAGGGCCGGGATCTCGCCGGAGGCGAGGCGGGGCATGACGTCGGGCAGCTCCTCGAACGGGGACTCACCGGTGATCAGCGCGTCGAGCGCGGGGTCGGCCAGCAGGCCGAGGGCGAGGGCGAGCCGGTCGGCGTAACTGCGGCCGGGGCGGGCCGGGGAGACCGTGCCGACCTGGCTGCTGCGGATGGCGAGCCGCCGGGAGTGGAAGGCCTCGCCCAGCGGGAGGCTCACCTTCCGGTCGCCGTACCAGCTCAGTTCGATCACCGTGCCCTCGGCGCCGAGCAGTTCGAGCGCCCGGGTGAGCCCCTGCTCGGTGGCGCTGGCGTGCACGACCAGGTCGCAGTCGCCCAAGGCGTCCTCGGGCAGCGCGAATCCGACGCCGAGGGCCTCGGCGGTCTCGGCGCGCGCCGGGTCGGCGTCGACGAGCTGGACGCGCACGCCGGGGAAACGGGCCAGCAGCGCGGCCACCGAGCTGCCGACCATGCCGCCGCCGACGACGGCGATCCGGTCGCCGATCAACGGCGCCGCGTCCCACAGGGCGTTGACGGCGGTCTCCACGGTGCCGGCCAGCACGGCCCGGCCGGCGGGCACGTCGTCGGGCACGGGTGTCACGGCGCTCGCCGGGACGACGTAACGGGTCTGGTGCGGGTAGAGGCAGAAGACCGTGCGCCCGACGAGTGCCGCCGATCCCTCCTCCACCACGCCCACGTTGAGGTAGCCGTACTTCACCGGCCCCGGGAAGTCGCCCTCCTGGAACGGCGCGCGCATCGCCGTGTACTGGCTCTCGGGCACCCCGCCGCGGAAGACGAGGGTCTCCGTACCGCGGCTCACCCCGGAGTACAGCGAGCGCACCAGCACCTCGTCCTCACCGGGGGCGGGCAGGGCGATCTCGCGGATCTCACCTCGACCGGGCGAGTCGAGCCAGAACGCATGAGCGGTGCGGTTCATCGAATTCCTCCTGAACGAACGGCGAGTTGCACCCGTACCGAGGGGTGCACAGGCCGCGCACAAGGTAGCGGCGTTGATCGACTCTGTCACACGGCCGGAGGGTGTTCGGTGGCCCTGAACAACAGTTACGACGCGAGGCTCGTACAGCAGGAGACCGCCGTGGGGGCGGGCGTACAGGTCCTGCTGCTGGCGCTTCTCGGTACGGCGATCGGCATGGGCCCGGCGGGCTGGCTGACCGGCCTCGCGTTCGCGATCGCCACCTGGGCGGTGCTCTCCCGGGCCCTGCACCGGTCCCGGCTGCGCTCGTTCGGCCCGGCCAACCGGGTGACGCTCGGCCGGGCGATCCTGGTGGGCGGGGTGACCGCGCTGGTCGCCGACTCCTTCCAGGACACTCCGCCCGTCTCCCTCCTCGTCGGACTGACCGCCGTGGCCCTCGTCCTCGACGGGGTGGACGGCAAGGTGGCGCGCAGGACCGGCACGTCGACCGCGCTGGGCGCCCGCTTCGACATGGAGGTCGACGCGTTCCTCATCCTGGTGCTGAGCGTGTACGTGTCGATGGCGATGGGCCCCTGGGTGCTGCTGATCGGCGGTATGCGGTACGTCTTCGTCGCCGCGGCCCGGGTGTGGCCGTGGCTGAACGCCGCCCTCCCGCCGAGCACGGCCCGCAAGACGGTGGCCGCGCTGCAGGGCGTCCTCCTGCTGGTGGCGGGCGCGGACCTGCTGCCGCACCCGGTCAACGTCGGGGTGGTGGCGCTGGCCCTGGGCCTGCTGCTGTGGTCGTTCGGCCGCGACGTCCTGTGGCTGTGGCGCACCTCGCGACTGCGGCCCGCCTCCCGCACCGAACAGCCGGTGCGCGAACTCGTCGCGGGCTGATGCCTCTTCCCCCTCCTCGACCCGTAGGCATGAGGTTGCGCCGACACGCCCCGAAGTGTTTGACACCACTCCGGCCCCCCTCTAAACCTACCGACATGACATTCGTTTTCAAGACGGTGGAGTGCCGATGAGGATCGCGTTCGTCGGCAAGGGCGGCAGCGGCAAGACGACGATGTCCGCCCTCTTCTCCCGTCACCTGGCGAGCACCGGCGCCCCGGTCCTCGCCATCGACGGCGACATCAACCAGCACCTGGCCGAGGCCCTCGCCCCCGCCGAGAGCGCCCCGGTGACGCCCCCTCCCCTGGGCCCGCGCCTGCATGACATCAAGACCTACCTGCGCGGCACCAACCCCCGCATCACCTCCACCGAGTCGATGATCAAGACGACCCCGCCCGGCCGCGGTTCACGCCTTCTGCGCCTGCTGGGCGACGACGAACTGCACGCGCGGCACGTCGTCCGGGCCGGCGGTGTCCCGCTGATGGCGACGGGCCAGTTCGACGACAGCGACCTGGGCGTGGCCTGCTACCACTCCAAGCTCGGTGCGGTGGAGCTGTACTTGGGTCACCTGGTGGACGGCCCCGGCGAATACGTGGTGGTCGACATGACCGCGGGCGCCGACGCCTTCGCCTCCGGCCTGTTCACCCGCTTCGACCTCACCTTCCTGGTCGCCGAACCCACCCGCAAGGGTGTCTCCGTCTACCGTCAGTACCGGGACCACGCGCGCGAGTTCGGCATCCGTGTCGCGGTCGTCGGCAACAAGGTGACCTGCGAGGACGACCTCCTCTTCCTCAAGAACCAGGTGGGCGACGACCTCCTGACCCACCTCGTGCACTCGGACTGGGTACGGGCGGCGGAACAGGGCAGGGCGGCACCGGCCGGCCCCGGCGCCGCGGACGCCTCGGACCCCCTGAGCACACTGGAACCCCACAACCGCCACGCCCTGACCGTCCTGCGCGAGGCCGTCGACTCCCACCCCCGCGACTGGGACCGACTCCACCGCCACGCCGTGGAGTTCCACCTCCGCAACGCCCGCGCCTGGGCCGACGCCCGCACCGGCGAGGACCTGGCCTCCCAGATCGACCCGGACTTCGCCCCCGGCCCGGCGGCCCTCCTGCCCTGCCCCTGATCCTGGTCCCGCCCGGCTACCCGATACCGGTCGCGTCGAGCAGCCGGACCAGGTCCTTGCGCCCGTACCCGAGCAGCCGGGCACGGTGGGTGCCCATCAGCAACGGGTGTGCGGCGATCACCGCCGCACACCCGTCCCTGTCGTCACCGAGCCACTCCTGCGGCTTCTCGACCCCCAGGCTGTTCAACACCAGCCCGTGCTCGCGCCGGACTTCCGCGACGGTCCCGGCGACCGCGTCCAGCAGCGTCTTCCCCGGCCGCTCGCACTCCAGCGCGAAACACCCCTGGTCGACCGGCACACAGCCCTCCGGCGGCCGCTCCCGCACCCCCGCGTACCGCTCGTCCCCGAACCCGGCCGCACCGAACTCCTCGTGCACCAGCGCGAACCGATGGAACCCCGCCGGAACCGGCGGCGGTGGCGGCGTGTACTCCCACCCCGCGTCCTCGTACAACAGCCTCTTCACCTCCTCCTCGTCGGCATGCGTCACGCTGAACCCGCTGGCGTCGTTGCGCCCGGTCGTCGTCCCGTCGGGGTTGCGATGAAAGCAGAGACCCATGTGTACCCCCGTGGTCTGCGATGAGAACGACGAGAAGCCCTCGTCACTGGATCGAACGGCCCACGGCCGCCACCCGTGCCCGTCCTCGACAGCATCACCCGATCGCGTGAGCACGAGGTACGAACCGACGGCAGGGCGACGGGACCCTTCACCCACGGGGGACGTCGAGAACCGGGCACGGGATCCTTCCGGCTTCCTGCACCCGCAACCACCGCGACCCTGCTCATCCGGTCTCGCGGCTGAGCCCCGACCAGCTGAACCCCGACTTCACCAAGCGATCGGCCGGTACCCCAGGGCCTGATCGACTACTTCATCAGCCGAGAGCTGCCGCTCCGGCGGCCAGAAGATCAAGTCGCTGACATGACCGGGCGGGCATGCCAGGGCTCTGCCGAGCCTGTCCAGCCGGCCGCCCACCTCGTCGTCCGAGGTGTGGTCCGCTTCCATGATCCGCTGCACGAGCGCGACCGCCTCCGCGCGACTCATTTCCACAGCGCTCATCAAGTCCCTCCGCCAGGTCACCGTGATCCAGGTGTCGAGCAGTTCGGTCCGGCGCCCGCAAGGGGTCGGCGAGCAGCCTGCGACGGACAGCGGTCCGCCTCGGCCCTCTCCGGTCCCTGAGACCCGCTCCGAGGTCGGCTCCGTCTCGGTACCCACGCTCCGATCGTCGCCGACGACGAGTTCGGCCGCTCCGGCCGCGGGAGCGCCGGCTCCGAGGATGTGCTTGACCTGGATGGCCTCGGCCGACGGATGCAGAGAGGCGGCGCCCGCCCATCGAGAGGGCGGCTCGACTCCTCGGAGCTCCGAACGAAACGGGCGCCCGGCTTGCGGCGCCCGGCACGCACGGCCGCCGCGGGACGCCGTCGGCTCGGGGCAGCAGCCGGGCTACCCGTGCAGCAGATCCGCGTGGATGTCGTCCAGCCGGGCGGCTCCGGCCAGTGCCATGGCCGTCTCCAGCTGGCTCCGGTACGAGTTCAGCAGCGATGCCACCCCGTCGGCTCCGTCCAGTGCCAGGGCCCACAGGACCGGACGGCCGACCAGGACGGCACGCGCGCCGAGCGCGAGGGCGATCAGGACGTCGGTGCCCGTCTCGATGCCGCCGTCGACCAGGACCGGTACCCGGTCCCCGACGGCGGCCGCCACCGGGGGCAGGACGTCGGCCGTCGCCACCGCACGGTCGAGCTGGCGGCCTCCGTGATTGGAGACGATGACCCCCGCCGCCCCCGCCGTCACGCACGCCTGCGCGTCGTCCGCCCGCAGCACGCCCTTGACCAGCACCGGAAGGCCGGAAATGCGTCCCAGTTCGGCGATGGCGCCGAGCCCGACCGAAGGGTCCTGCTCCCAGCCCGGGAGCCGGGTGGCGACCCCGACCGAGCGGCACAGTTCGTCGTCCTGCGGCAGCGGGAGCGGCAGTCCGCCCGTGGCCCTCGGCGGGACGTAGGGCGCGTCGACGGTCAGGACCAGCGCCCGCGCCCCCGCTGCCGTCGCCCGTTCCACCTGACGGCGGGTGAGGTCGCGGTCGCGCAGCCAGTAGACCTGGTACCACCAAGGGCCGGCCGCCGCCGCGACGTCCTCCGGGTACCGGGTGGCCCGGGAGGAGAGCACCATCAGCGAACCGGCCGCCGCCACGCCCGCCGCGGTGGCCGTCTCACCCTCGTCGTGGGCCATCCGGTGGAACGCGGTCGGGCCGGCCAGCACGGGCGAGTCGAGCCGGCTGCCCAGCAGTTCCGTGCCGGTGTCGACCGCCGACACGTCCCGCAGCACGCGCGGGGCGAGCCGCCGGGACCGCCAGGCCCCGGCCGCCTCGCCCGCGCTGATCTGCTCGTCGGCCCCGGCGGCGTAGAACGCGTGGGCCGCGGTCGGCAGGACGGCGCGCGCCCGCTCCGCCAGCCCCGGGCCCGCGGTGATCGCGGCGACGGCGGTTCGCGGCCGGACGGTGCTCGACGTCATGTCAGACCCACTCCGCGGTACCGGACTCACCTCCGCCCGGGACCCTCACGGTGAAGTCCAGTGCGAGCGCTGCCTCCCGTGCCCGCTTCACCGCCTCGGCCTCGTTCGCGCCCCTGGCCCGTACGAAGGCGGCCCGGGACTCGGAACTGTCCAGGCCCCCCACCTCGTCGCCCGTCCCCAGCAGCGCCTCGACGGCCACCACGTCCGGCTGTCCGGCCGCCTCGTCCATCCCGCCGATCGACGCGAGCGTGCCCCGCGCCTGCGGCACCGCGAACCAGATCGCCTCCGGGCGTCGGTCCACGGACGGGTCGGCGAGGGTCCGGCGGATGTCCGCCAGCACCGGCAGGCCCAGGGTCTGGCGGACCACGCAGGCGATCAGGTCCACCCCGGTGACATCCTGGACGAGGTAGGGGATCTCGTCGCCGGCCATCCGTACATGGGTCTCGATGACCCGGGGGCCGCCGGCGGTCAGCACCACCTCGGTATGGGTGATCCCGTAGCCGATCTCCAGGGCGTCGAGCAGCGCCCTGACGTACGTGTGCACCGCCTCGGTCTCCTCGGCGCCGAGTGCGGCGGGGACGACGTGGCCGATCTCGACGAAGCCCACGGGGTCCGAGAACTTGCGGGTGATCGCGACGATCTCGTGCTCGCCGTCCTCGGAGAACGCCTCGACGCTGAACTGAGGTCCCTCGTGGAACCGTTCCACCAGCACTCCCGCGTCCGGGATGAGGGCGAAGTCGGCCGAGGCCCGTGCGAACGCCGCGTCGGCCTCCTCGGGGTCGCGCACCACCGAGACTCCGAAACTGCCCGCGCCCTGGGCGGGTTTCACGACACACGGGGCCCCGTGCTCGTCGAGGAACGCCCGCAGCGCGGCGGCGTCGGTCACCCGGGCCACCGGCGTCGTGTCGACCCCGGTCTCCGCCAGCCGCCGCCGCATCGCGTGCTTGTCGTGCACCCAGGCGATGGTCCGCGGGGTGTGGCAGGGCAGCGCCAGCGCCTCGGCGACGGCCGCCGCCCGGTCCTGATCGCGTTCGCCGAAGGTACCGACTCGGGTGAAGGGGTGGTGGGCGTGCACCGCGGCGGCCAGCGCCGTCCACTCCTCGACGGGCGCTCCGCTGCGCAGGGCGATGACGCGGTCGTGCTGACCGGGGTTGCGGATCTTGGGGACGAGATCCATCCGGCACAGGATCGTGGTGGCGACGTCGGGGCCGCCGGTCTCGCGGATCAGGCCGGGGATCTCCCGCCCGCCGCCGACTATGAGGACGTGTTCGGTCATGACGTCACCTCGGTGGGTGTCGGAGTGTCGGTGGGTGCCGGGGGTTCGAGCGGGGCCGGGGCATCGGCGGGGGACGCGGTGCCGGCGGACTTCGGGGCGGGGGCGTGGTCGCCGTCCTCCGGTGCGGGCGTCGGGCGCGGGCCGCCGGTGGCCCGCAGGCCCAGGCCGGCCAGCAGGAACACCCCGGCCAGCAGCGCCCAGCCGGCCGTTCCCAGCGGCAGCACCACGGCGGTCATCAGCACCGGGCCGACGATCTGCTGGCCCGTGACGCCGAGGCTGAAGGTGGCCAGGTAGCGGGCCCGGGCAGGGGCCGGGGACATGTCGTACGACAGGTTCCAGACCGCGACGGAGTGCACGTTCTCGCCCACCGTCAGCAAGGCCACCGCGATGACCGCGCACGCCACGGCGGGCCAGACGGAGACGTGCTCCGCGCCCGCGAACACCCCGCAGGACAGCAGCAGCGGGAGCAGCGCGAACCAGATGAGCTTCAGCGCGCGGGCGGTGGTGTCCGCGAACTTCGCCACGTACACCTGGAGCAGGACGGTGAGCACGGTGTTCACGGCGAGCAGCACCGAGACCACCGACGCGGGCGCCGAGGTGGCCGTGGTCAGCCACAGCGGCAGCAACAGGAAGAGGACCGAGTCGTGCAGGGACAGCACCCCGTTCGAGACGGTGAACAACAGGAACCGCAGATCGAGGAACGGGCTGCGCACCGGCTCGGGCGCGGGGGCCGGCTCCCGCGCGGACTCGCCGTCCCCGGCGGGCGGCGGCACGGCCTTCTTCGCCGCCCCCGCCTGTCCGGCTTCCCCGGCCGGGGCCTCCAGGCCCCGGCGCAGCCGCTCCACGACCACGGCGATGACGAAGAACGTCAGGGCGTTGCCGAGGAACAGGGCGACGAACGCGGCCCGGTACTCGATCGCCAGCACCGCTCCGGCCAGCAGGAATCCGGCGGTCAGCCCGATGTTGCGCACGGAGCGGATCGACGCCATCGTGCGGGCCTGGTTCTCGCCGCCCTCGATGAGCCCGACCACGACCTGCTGCAACGGCGAGCAGCCTCTGTCCAGTCCGGTGAGGACACAGGTCAGAAGGGCGTACGGCCAGAAGCTGTCCACCAACGCGAAGCCCGCGTAGCCCACGCCCCGGGCGGCGAGGAGGATGACGTACACCCGGGTGGGGCCGACCCGGTCGGCCAGCCGGCCGAGCGGCACCGGGCTGACCAGGCCGATGATGCTCGCGACGGAGAGCACGCCGCCCACCTGCGTGGCCGGGATGCCGACGACGGTGACGAAGTAGAGCGCCGACGCGGCCAGGAACATGCCCGAGCCCACGGAGTCGGCGACGGCCCCGGCGGCCAGCTTCCGGCCCGCCGAAGTCCTGGGCAGGATGGCGAGCGCGAAGCGCAGGAGCCCGGAGGTCTGTCCGGCGCCCGCGTTCGACGGCTGCCGGGTGCGCTCGGTGCTCATGCGACGCCCTCCCCCGCGCGACCGGAATCGGCGGCCCCGGATTCACCCGACACGGACCCGGCCGACACGGGCTCGGCCGATACGGACCCGGCCGCTCCGATCCAGGCCATGAGCTCCCCGGTCCGTCGTACGTGGACGGCGGTGGCCGCCTCCGGCGGGGGCAGCCGCAGCCAGTTCCAGGCGTGCCGGCGGGCCGCGTTGACCAGGTGCTCCGCCTCCGTCCCGCCGCGGGCCGCCGCCTCGGCGAGCAGCACGGCGGTCAGCCGGAGGCGGGCGACACGGTCCACCAGGACCCAGCCGCCGGCCGCCGTGTGCGCGGGATCGCCGCCCACCCACTCCGGGCGGACGGCGGCGAGTCCGCGCAGGGCCTCGTCCGCGATGTCCCACGCTCCGGCGGCCCGGCCCTCCGGCCGCCCTCCGAGCTGCGCGCGCAGCCGGTCGCCCACCGCGTCGTAGCACTCCGGAGCGGCGAGGGCGGTGATCAGCCGGGTGACCAGCCCGTGGGCCGCCTCCAGCGACAGCCCGTCCTGTGCCGGTGACGCCGTCCGGGACCGGGTCCGCACGGCGTCGTCCTCCACCGCCCAGCGCACGCACTCCGTGACCAGCCCGGACGCCTCGTCGGGGACGTCCGCACCGGCCGCCGTCCGCGCCACGGCGGCGCGGGCGGCCGCCAGGTCGATCAGGCGGTCGCAGACCTCCTCGCCCAGCGATTCCTGCCCGGGGCGCGGCAGCGGCAGCGTGGCGGCGGCGGCCTCCAGCCGGGCCACCGCTTCCCGCAGGGCGCGGAGGCCGGGGTCGCCGGTCACACGCGCTCCAGCCAGTGCGCGTACGTCTCGTCGCGGCCCCGCACGACCTTGTGGAAGAGGTCACGGAGCTGCTTGGTGACGGGGCCGACGCCGGATCCGACCGGTCGTTCGTCCACGGAGGCGACCGGGACGATCTCGGCGGCAGTGCCGGTGAGGAACGCCTCGTCGGCGATGTACGCCTCGCTGCGCGGAACGCTGCGCTCGGTGACCCGCAGACCGAGGTCCCGGGCGAAGGTGATCGCGCAGTCGCGGGTGAGTCCGGGCAGGATGCCGTCGCTGACGGGCGGCGTGATGAGTTCGCCGTCGCGGACGAGGAAGAGGTTGGCGGCCGACGCCTCCGCGATGTGGCCGTTCGCGGTGAGCATCAGCGCGTCGTCGTAACCGGCGCGCTGCGCCCCCACCTTGGCCAGCGCGCTGTTGACGTAGGCGCCGGTGGCCTTGGCCAGCGGCGGCACGGTCTGGTGGGAGTTGCGCTGCCAGTTGCTGACGATGAGGCGGCAGCCCTCGCTCTCCGCGGTGTCCCCGAGGTAGGAGCCCCAGGGCCAGACGGCGATGGACATGCGGACCGCGTCGAGTTGTGGGGCGACGCCCATCTCTCCGTAGCCGAGGTAGGCGATGGGCCGGATGTAGCAGGAGTCGTGGCCGTTGACGCGGACCAGTTCGCGGACGGCGTCGACGAGTTCCTCGTCGGTCCAGGACAGTTCCATCAGATAGACGCGGGCGGAGTCGCGCAGCCGGGCGATGTGGTCGCGCAGCCGGAAGACGGCGGAGCCGGTGTCGGTGGCGTAGGCGCGGATGCCTTCGTACACGCCCCAGCCGTAGTGCAGGCTCGGGGTGAGGACGTGCACGGTGGCGTCGTCCCAGGGGACCAGTTCGCCGTCCATCCAGATGTACGGGGTCGGGGTCAGGGGCATGGTGGCTCAGTCTCCTCGTGTGATGGTGCGGTGGGGACCCAGGCTCCGCAGGCGCTGGTCCTCACTGTCGCCCTGGAGGCGCACGGTGTCGGTGAGGGTGCGGTGGCCGTCGCCGGTGAAGCGGAACCAGCCCCGGCGCGGTTCGATGTCGCAGCCGCGCAGTCTCTTGGCCTCGTAGGCGGCGAGGCCGTACCAGATCTCGCGGACGTCGTTGGCCAGGGACCAGCGGACGGTCTCGTGATAGGTGAGGGAGAAGTAGACGCCCCGGGCCCGGTCCGCGTCGAAGCCGGCGGTCCGTGCGTACAGGGCCTGCCCGGACCGGAGGTAGAGGACGAACCCGAGGGTCTCGTCCTCGCGTTCGGCGCTGACCACCATGCAGCTGTCGCCGACGGTCTCGCGGATGGCGTCGAAGTCCCGCTGGACGCGGGCCCGGCCGCCGGGCAGCCCGTACTTGGCCCGCAGGGCGACCTGGAGGTCGACGACGGAGTCGGTGAGCGCGTCGGCGCCGTGCCGGATGACGGTGGTGAAGCCGGCCTCGTGGTAGTCGCGCAGTTCGCGGCGGAGCCGGTTGCGCTTGCGGCTCGTCAGCGCGGCCAGGTAGCCGTCCCAGTCCTGGGCGTTCAGCCGGAGGACGGACTCGGCACCGAGGACGGCCGGGGTGTGGCCGCGGGCTTCGGCGGCCGGTCCGATGAGTGCGGCCTGCTCGTCGGTGGCGTACAGCAGACCGGTGCTGCGGCAGCCGAGCTGCTCGGCCGCGTCGTCGAGCAGCCTCGGCAGTTCGGCGAGCACCTCCCGCCGCTGGGCGGGGGTGCGGTCCGCCGCGTGCACGAGGCCGAGGTGGGAGCCGAAGACGGACAGGGCGAGGGAGGGGTACTGGTCGCGGCGGGCGTCCGGGAGATCGGTGACGAGCCCGTCCCACCGGGTCCGGTCGCCGTCCGGCAGCCGCTCGGGGTCACCGAACGCGCCCAGGTCGCCGACCATCTTGGGCACGTCGTAGAACAGGAGCCCTCCGCCGTCACGGGTCACCAGCAGCGGCGCCAGGGCGACCAGGTCCCCGCCGGGTCCGTACACCCCCAGGTATCGGGCCTCGTGCAGGTCGGTGCGTTCGGTGAACCGCCACCAGCGGTCGTCTTCCCAGATGACCGGCGGCCGGTCCAGGGCGGGGAGGTCGGCGGCGGTGGGCCGGTCCGCCGGGCCGAGGACCCGGGCCGTCAGCGGGCTCACGGGGACACCTCCGCGGTGAGGGCCCAGCCGAAGCCGGCCTCGGCCTCGGCCTCGCTCTTGGCGACGCGGGCGAGCAGGTCGCCCTCCGTGCGCGCGGTCACCAGCCAGGTGGCGACGAAGTCGCCCGACTTGCGGTTGCGGTAGCGCTCGCCGCTCCAGTCCTCGCCCACGTCGGTGAGGACCGTGAAGTCCGTGGTGCCGGCGGGCGGTTGCTCCGGTACGCGGGTGACGCGGCCGTCGCGCGGCGGCAGGCCGAAGTTGGCGACCAGGGGCGCGGAGCGGGCGTGGGCCCGCACGGCGTCCAGGTCGACGGGCAGTCCGCACTCGATCCTGGACCACAACTCCCGTGGGTCCAGGCCCAGTACGATGCGCAGCATGGCGGGGATCGGGGTGCCGCCGACACGTCCGGCGACCTCGCAGAGCACGATCTCCCGCGTGTCGGTCACGAAGAACTCGGCATGCACGAAGAGGGCGGGCGCCGGGGGCAGCGCGGCGATGAGCCGCTGGGTCTGCTCCGTCAGCCGGGCGTGCAGCGGGTCGTCGGCCTCCAGGGTCCAGCTGCCGTTGCCGGAGTCGGTCCAGTGCGACAGGCAGCCGCCGTCGGTGTAGGCGGAGGGGACGGACACCACTGGCTCGCCGTCCACGTGCAGGGCGTCGACGTGGTGGAAGCGGCCGGCCACGAACTCCTCCACCTCGTGGCCGCCGGACCGCACCTGGTCCGCCACGGACGGGACGTCCGCCGGGCCGTCGAGGACGGCCACCCCGGTGGAGCCGGAGCCGTCGCGCGGTTTGACCACGACGGGCCCGGGGTGCGCGGCCATGAAGGCCAGCACCTCGGTCTCGTCCCGGACCGGGGCGAAGGCGGGCACCCGGACGCCTCCGGCGGCGGCGCGCTCCTTCATCAGGACCTTGTCCCGGTAGGCGCGGGCGCTGTCCGGGCGCTGGCCGGGCACGTCCAGCTCCGCGCGCAGGGCCGCGGCCCGTTCCACGTCCACCTCGGCCAGGGCGAGGACGCGGGTGATGTCGTGGCGTTCGCGGAGCCGGCGTGCGGCGTCCCGTACGGCGGTGTCGTCGGTGTAGTCCGCGACCTGCTCCACGTCGAGGAAGCCGGGGCCGGGGTCGGTCCCGCGCGCGGTGACGGCGAGCAGCCGGCCGCGCTCCTCGTCGAGCCAGTCGGCGAACGGGAGTCCGGCGTTGCGGGGGCTGATCAGGATCAGGATCACGTGTCGGCCCCGATTCCGTGGCGGGCGGCGAGTTCCGCGAAGGCGCGGGCGGTGTGCGGGTCGAGCGGGATGCCGTGGGCGGTGCGCTCCTCGGCGATGCGCCGCTGCGGGTCGCCGGGGACCTGTACGGGCAGGGTCGCGTCGACGGCGGGCCGGGTCTGCCGGGTGGTGGTGAGCAGGTCGGTGAGGCCCTCGGTGAAACTGTCCGTCCCGCCGAAGGCCGCCGGGTCCAGGCAGATCAGGAAGTGGCCGACCTGCCGGCCGCGGCCGGGGGCGGACTCACCGATGTGTTCCAGGTGCCAGTCGGCGGGCGAGCCGGTGAGGACGGAGCCCAGCAGGGTGGCGACCATGGCGAGGCCCTGGCCCTTGTAGCCGCCGAGCGGGGAGAGCGCGTACGCCCGGGCCGGGTCGGTGGCGGGCCGGCCGTCCTCGTCGGTGGCCCAGCCGGGGTCGAGGGCGCGGCCGTGCTTGCGCCGTTCCTTGATCTCGCCGAAGCAGACCTGGCTGGTGGCCATGTCGAGGGCGAACTCGTCGCCGCCCGAGGAGGCGGCGAAGCTGAGCGGGTTGGTGCCGTACAGCGGGCGGGTGCCCGAGTGCGGGGCGACGCGGGAGGCGGCGGAGGTGGTGACGATGCCGACGAGGCCCCGGTCCGCGAGGTGGCGGCTGTAGACCGAGGCCGCGCCGAAGTGGTTGGAGTCGCGGACTCCGACGGCGGCCACCCCGTGCACCGGAGCGCGTTCGGCGGCGACCCGGGCGGCGGCCAGCCCCGCGACGACTCCGAGCGCGCCGCCGGCGTCCAGCATCACGGCCGGGCCGGTGTCCCGGACGACGGTGATGCCGGGCCGGGCCGTGGCGATGCCGTCCCGGAGCTCCGCGAGGTACTGCGGGAGGAGGCGCAGCCCGTGGGTGTCGATGCCGCGCAGGGAGGTGTCGGTGAGCGCGGCGGCCACGTCGCGGGCGTCGCCCTCGGGGACGCCCGCCTCGCGCAGGGCGGCGACGGCCACGGCCGTGGCGGTCGTGGCCGTCAGCCGCGTGGCCGCGTCGGCCGCGGGCGGTTCGTGCGCGCTAGTCATGCGCATGCGCCTTCCAGGACAGGGGGGAGTCGGTGAGGGCGGGGTCGTGGACCGTGAACCCCGCGGCACGGGCGGCGGGGAGGAGCGCGTCGTCCGGCCGGACCCACACGGTGCGGGCCCCGGCCGTCACCGCATGGGTGACGGCGGTGCGCAGCAGGGCGGCCACCTCGTCCAAGGTCGCCTCGGCGAGCCGCGGTTCGGCCAGCTGCCGTACGTCGTCGGCGGGGGCGGTGCCGGGCAGCGGCCGCCGCCGTACGCGCACCGAGGCCGCCTCCGTGCCTTCCCGGTATACGGACAGGCGGGTGTCGTCCGGGTCCACCGCCCCGGCGGTGGTGGGCCGCACGGTGAACGCGGGGCCCGTGAAGTCCGGGACGAATCCGGTGCCGGGCACGTCCGGCAGGGTGATCCGGCCCGAGTCGTCCAGCAGGACCCCGCGGCCGGTGTCGACCGCGAGCAGGGCGATGGAGTCGGCGTCGAGGTGGTCGACGTACGGGCCGAGGTGGGCGGTGGCCGAGACCCCGGCGCTGGACTCCGGCATGCAGCCGAGCATCGTGCCGAGCCCGGCGGCGCGGGCGCGGCGCAGCATCCGCAGGGCCGGGGTGATGCCTCCGGCCTTCATCAGCTTGAGGTTGACCCCGTGGAAGGCCTCGGCGCAGGCGTCGAGGTCGTCGGGCCCGGTGATGCTCTCGTCGGCGAACACCGGGATCGGGGAGGCCGCCTTCAGTGCGCGGGCGTCGTCCCAGCACTCGCGGGGGAAGGGCTGCTCCAGGAGCTCGACGCCGAGGCCGGCCATGGCGTCGAGTGCGGCGAGCGTGCCCGGCAGGTCCCAGCCGCAGTTGCCGTCCACGAGGAACGGCGCGTCGGTGTGCTCCCGCAGCGCCCGCAGGACGTGCAGGTCGCCGGGTGCGGCCAGCTTGACCTTGTACGCGGGCCAGCCCGGCCGCTCGCGGAGCTTGCGCACCATGACGTCCAGGGTGTCGAGTCCGATGCTGTAGCTGGAGCGCAGGGTTTCGGGCTCCGCCCCGTCCAGGTGCTTCCACAGCGGTACGCCGGCGAGCCGGGCGGCGAGGTCGTGCGCCGCGATGTCGAGGGCGGCCAGGGTGAACGGCGATTCGGCGAGCAGCGGGGCGAGTACGGCCCAGCTCCCCTCGGGGTCCTCGGCCGGGAGCGTGCGCACGATGTCCGCGACCCGGCGCAGGTCGTCGTGCATGACGGGGAGCGCGGAACGGTAGCGCTCGGTCATGAAGGCGGAGGCCTCCCCGAAACCGGAGACGCCCGCCTCGCGCAGCTCGACGAGCAGGCCCGGCTGTTCGGGGATGGCCTCGCGGGCGCTGCGCCACACGTCGTGGTCGGTGAGTCTGATCTCGTGGACGTACAGCCTCATGCGGCGGTCTCCGGGAACGGTGGGAAGGCGGCGCCGGGCGCGGAGAGCGGCTTGAGGTCGTCGTACCACTGCGCCTGCTCGTCGTAGGCGGCGAAGAACGGCCGTCCGACCCATTCGGGCCTGCGGGCCTGGAGGAAGCTGAGCACGAAGGCCCGCTCGCCGCCGACCTCGGCGGTGCCGTGGATCATCACCTTGCCGGGGCCCGCCGACATGACGGGGCCGCGGGCGGTGCGGGCGAGGCCGGAGACGCCGCGGACCGCCTCCTGGTAGATGTCCAGCGCGCGGGCCAGCGGGAGCCCGAAGTAGTTGCGGGCCCCGGTGTCCCGCTCGACGAACATGTAGTAGGGGACGATGCCGAGTTCGACCTGCCGCTGCCACATCCGCGACCAGGCGGCCGCGTCGTCGTTGACGTGGGCGACCAGGGGTGCCTGGGCGCGGATGACCGCGCCGCTGGCGCGGATCCGGGCGACCGCCTCGCGCACCGCGTCGGTCTCCAGCTCGCGCGGGTGGGAGAAGTGGGCCATGACCGCCACCTGGCGGCCCGCGTCGACGGCCCGGGCGAAGAGCCGTATCAGGTCGTCCGCGTCCGGCCCGGTGGTGAACCGTGCGGGCCAGTACGACAGCGCCTTGGTGCCGAACCTCAGCGTGCGCACGGTCCGCGCGTCGTCGGCGAGCAGCGGCTCCACCCAGCGCCGCAGCACCTCGGTACGCATGATCATCGGGTCGCCGCCGGTGAACAGGACGTCGGTGACCTCGGGGTGCAGAGCGAGGTAGCCGGTCAGGTCGGCCGGGTCCCGCAGCGCCTGGCGCAGCTCGGCCTGGCTGACGAACTGGGCCCATCGGAAGCAGTATCCGCAGTACGAGTGGCAGGTCTGGCCCTGGGAGGGGAAGACGAGCACGGTCTCGGCGTACTTGTGCTGGAGCCCGTCGAGCCGACGGCCCTCCAACGTCGGTACGTTGGCCTCCAGTTGGCCCCCGGGGTGCGGGTTCAGCTTCATCTGGGCCTCGGCCGCGGCCCGGCGGAGCTCCTCGCGGGGTGCTGTGCCGTCCAGCAGGGCGGCCATGCGGTCGAAGACGGCGGCGGGCAGCATGTCGCGGTGCGGGAAGGTCAGCCGGAAGATCGGGTCGTCCGGTGCGGCCGACCAGTCGATCAGCTCGTCGACCACGTACTCGTTGACCTTGAAGGGCAGGACGCTGCCGACCACCCGCAGGTCACGGACGTAGGACTCGGGCATGCCGCGGTCCAGCGCAAGACGGGCGAGGCGCTCGTTCGCGTAATGCCTCACCGGAGGGTCTCTCCTGCGCCGCCCGCGACGTGGGACTTGGACCAGTCGAACTCGACGAGGTCCTGGACGCCCATCCGCTCGATGAGGGTGTGCAGACCGGTGTAGTCGCGCACGAGCCTCTTGCGGCTCGTCTCCGCCCGGCAGTCCGCGAGCATCTCGTGCCCGCCCTCGATCCCGGTCAGGTCCATGACACGATGCCAGGTCGTGTAGTCCGTGGCGACGAAGGCTTCCAGACCCTCGAAGAGCATGTCGCGGAAATAGCGCTGCTTCTCCTCGTCGAGCTTGTCGTGCACCACCTCGGCCAGCACGGCGGAGATGGAGGCGTGACAGTACTCGTCGCGGTTGTGGAGCTTCGCGGTGCTGCTGTTGACCGGCTGGATGTCCGGGTCGTCGGCCAGCAGGTCGAGGTAGGCGTTGATCGAGATCTCCGACACCGTCGCGAAGGCGAGAGTGGTCAGGGACTTCTGCCAGCGCTCGGGGGCCGCGTCCCGCAGCCTCAGGTGCTCGCGGGCGGTGTGCGACATGGGCAGGTCGTTGTCGGGCATGGCCCGGCCGCGCCGACGGCGGGTGACTGCGCTCGCGTTGAGGTGCATGAGCGTGTGGTACTGCTCGTCGACCATCGCCTGGGCGAGCGAGATGTTCAGCGCCTCGTCCTGGAGCATGGGGTACTCGCCCTCCATGACCAGGGCGAACGCCGGGTTGGCCACCTTCTGTTCGGCCATGATGGTGTGCCGGTTGTAGGCGATCCACGCCCAGCTCAGCACCTCGGACTTCTTCGCCGGGTCGAGCGCCCGGTAGGTCGGATGGTCGTGGAAGGGCAGGATGCCCTCCGGGTAGTCGGGCCGGTCGATCTCGAAGAGTTCGTCGAGATCCGGCTCGTCCCGCTTCACGGTGGCCCGCCGGTGCCAGTTGCCGACGAGGCGGCGGATGACGGCGCTCTCGATCCGGTCGTCGGGGTCGTGACGGGGCACGCCCTCGGGAAGTCCCCTCAGTTCCTCCGGCAGGCCGGTGGGGAACTCCTCTTCGAGAGCCGGGTTCTGGGCTGAGTCGATCATGGTTCGCCTTATGGGGAGGACGTTCGGGTGGGATGCGCCCCGTCCGGACACGACGCTGTCGCCCCTGGCCGGGGCGCGGGCGGTGCACGGCAGGCGGGGCGGGAGGGTGCGGGGCGAGCGGGGCGGACGCGGGCCGGGTGGGGCGGTCGGATCGCGGCCTGCGGTCGGGGCCGGTGGGGACGTGGGCCAGGACCCGCCCTTCGGAGCGGGCGGGCCGGCCGTCTCCTGTGCGGTGGGTCGCACGGCTCCGGGCTCCGGACCCGGCCGTCCGGCCGGCCGGACGCTTTCTAGCGCCGGGCCGCCACCCAGTAGCGCGTGAGGTGCCGCTTGGCGTCACGGTAGGCGGAACGGGCGTGCACCATACGCTGGTTGTCCCAGACCAGGACCGAGTCCTCCGGTATGAGCACGGAGACCTTCTCCTGCCGGAAGAACTCCTCGGCCTGCTCGGCGAGATGGACGCCGAAGCCCCCGAGGGGCAGTTCGGAGGCGTCGACCGAGACGTCGACCGGCGGGTCGTACTGGCCGGTGGTGAGCAGGTTGTAGCTGAACCGGAGGACCTCCCGCCCGTCGGCGGCACGCTCCACCACGGGACGCCGCACCCCTTCGGTGCCGACGCCTCCGGTGTTGTGGCCGAGCCACTCGATCTCCCGCTCGTACAGAGCGGCCCGGTCCTCGTCGCTCAGCGAGTCCACGAACCGCCGCATGTCCGCCAGTTCGGTGTGCCCGCTGCCGCAGGTCGCCTGGACGCGGCAGTGCAGGGCCAGATAGCTGGGCGGCGGGTTCCATCCCGGGGCCTCGGTGTGGACCAGGATGGTGTTGACGCTCTTGGAGTAGCGCCGCTCCTCGAAGCCGGGCGCGGCCTTGACCTGGTAGCGCAGGGCGCCGTCGTACTGCGGTACGAGCTCGCCGAACGCGTACAGCGCGGCGGCGGCCTCTTCGTCCGTGCGAATGCCGTCGAGCACGGTATATCCGTGTTCCGCGAGTTCCCAGGTGTGAATATCAAGCACTGTAGACATGTTGGATCCCCAGCATCAACAGATTCCGACGTGTGCCGTGCTCACTCTCAGCCGCTCGATCTTCACCGAGCGCGAGGGGCTCCGCAATGTATCGAACTGTGAGATGGATCACCGGTCGACTGGTGAACCGGGCCGGCAACCAGAGGGCGAACAGGGCGTGTTGCCGCAGATGAGACAGGGGAAGGCCGAAATTTCAGCTATCCACGGAAAGCCGGGGTCAGTCCGCATAACATGCACCGCATGACCGATATCGGAATCCGTCCGGCCGACGCGAACGACATTCCCGCCATCGTCGACATGCTCGCCGACGACGCGCTGGGGGCGACGCGCGAGTCCCCCGACGACCTGCACCCCTACTTCGTCGCATATGAGCGATTGCAAGCGGATCCGAACCAGTTCGTGATGGTCGCCGTCCGCGAGGACCGGGTCGTCGGCACCTTTCAGCTGACCGTCGTCCCCGGCCTCTCCCGCCGCGGCAGCACCCGTTCGGTCATCGAGGGGGTACGGGTGCACAGCTCCGAACGCGGCCACGGGCTGGGACAGCTGATGATCGAGTGGGCCATCGAGGAATCCCGCAAGCAGGGCTGTTCACTGGTCCAGCTCACCTCCGACACGGCCCGCCCGGACGCCCACCGCTTCTACGAACGGCTCGGCTTCGTCGGCTCGCACGTCGGCTTCAAGCTCGCTCTCCAGCCTTAGCACTCCCATCGCGATGGTGTGAGGCGTCGCCGGCGGACGAGTCCGCAGCCCGGGGTGAGGAAGGCTTCGTGGTCGTGGCCGCGGTCGCCCGGCACCACGTCGTGCTGTGCCGTACGGCGACAGCGCTGCGGCGGCCGCGCGTCAGTCGGCCTGTGCTCGGGCGACGACGCTGGTGAGGAACCGCTCCGCCTTCCCGCCCCGGGACCGGACCAGCAGGCGCAGGGGCTGCGGCAGTTGGTGGGGCAGGTCGGTGGGGGCCGTCACCAGCCAGCGCGTGCGCAGCGCCCTTCCCGCCCGGAGGGTGGTGGGGCGGATCGTGTGCTGGGGAAGGGCTTTCCAGTCGTCGGGGACGAGCAGTTGCGGGCTGACGACCGCGGTGGCTGTCGCCGTGACGGTGGTGGTGACCTTCACGGTCCTGCCCGGCTCCACGGGGACGAGGCCTTTCGGCGGTGTCTCGACGGTGAGGGTGAGCCGGGGGTCTTCCGTGCGCCATGACTGACAGGCGGCGACTCCCACGGCGCCGCCCGAGGCGCGTGTGGCGGTGAGTCTGAGGGCGGTGGTGGTGACGGCCCTCTCCAGGAGGATCCGGTTGAGGGTTCCCGGCCGGGGGGCCCGCGGGGTGCGGTGCTGGCCGGGCAGGGGATGCCAACGGCCGTCCTGGCCGAGGTGCTGGAGTTCGTAGGAGTCGGGGGTGCGGACTCCGCCGCCGTCGTCGTAGAAGGAGATCCGCAGGTCCGACACGGGCGTGGGGACGCCGAAGTCCACGGCGAGCCAGTCGTCGGCGTGGGGGCTGCCGTAGTTGGTCCACCGCGATGACGGCGTGTCGATGTGCAGGTCCTGTCCGTCGATGGCCTTGGCCGGGCTGTCGAGGGGGAACGTGTACGAGGCACTCGCGAGAGGATGGCCCTTCTGCTCGACGTTGGCCAGGTCGTCGACCTCGCGGGGCAGGGTGTGCTGCCTGGTCCTGCCGATGGTGAGCGTCACCGGCTCCAGGTCGGCCTGCCGGTGGATGCGCCGGCCGTCCAGCCAGACGCTCAGGCCGGCTCCGTGTCCGTAGTGCCGGCCGCTGCGGTCGAAGAGCACGCTGAGGTTGTGGCCGTGGTAGGGGAGGTTCTCCACGGCGAAGTGATCCCATGCGCGCGGTACCAGCGGCGCGAGGGCGACGGTGGCGTCGGGACGGCAACGGATCCCCAACAGCCCCGACAGGACCAGGTCGTTGAAGGTGGAGTGGTTGTAGTCCTCACTGTGCCCGCGGCCGTCGTAGATCCAGCGGTCCTCGTCGGGGTGGTGCGCCTCGGCGACATACGGCTTGCCGTCCTTGCGGTGGGTCAGGGCGTAGGCGCGGAGCACGGCGTGGTAGTCGGCGCGGTCGACGTGGGGCTGGGCGGGGTAGTCGATGAGGAGGTTGGCCAGGGCGGTGAGCGTCTGGCTGGTGGCGAACGGCCAGCTCGGACCGTTCCAACGGCAGCAGCCCTCGAGCGCCTGGTACATGAACCACGGGCTGCGCCGCTCGACCGTGATGGGACCGAAGGGCGCGGAGAACCCCTCGGGATCGCGCAGTTGGGCCCATGCCGCGGCGTTGCCCGCCGACGCCATGTGGAAGTACCAGGGCAGGAAGCCGATCTGCTCGCGGTCGGCGAGCCTGCGCCGCTCGGGATTCCCGTCGCGCATGACGTGCTTGTAGAACTGGTCCTCCTCGTCCCACAGCCGGCGCTCCTGCTGCACCCGCAGGGCACGGGCCCGCTCGTCGTAGCGGTCGGCCTTCGCCGCGTCGCCCCGGTGGCCGCGGCGCCGCAGGAGCGCGGCGATCGCCTTGGCGTCGCCGTACTGGTAGGCGTTGAGAGTGGGGCGGAACCCCTCACCGCCGTGGTACGGGTCGTCGCTCTGGTAGGAGCTCGCGGTGTACTCCATCGCGTCCCACACCGGTGTCTGCCAGTAGAGGCCGACTTCGTCGTCGAACTGCGGAGCCCATCGCTCCCACTGGCGCTCCAGCTCGTCGAGCAGCTCCAGGGCGTGCTCCCATCTGCCGTCGGTCGACGCCCGGGCCACGACGGCGTCCGCGATCCAGAAGGAGTACTGGTGCGCCCAGTCGGTGGTGTTCTTGTTGAGGAAGTCCGTGGCCGGTTTGGGTCCTGAGCCGCTGCCGCGCAGCCAGTAGCCGATGTAGTCGTCGAGGTAGCGGTGGTCGCGCAGCCAGCGCGCCTCGCGGATGTGGTGAGCGGCGGCGGCGTTGATCCCGCCGTGCGGCGCGGAGTAGCCGACCGGGCCCAGGAACTCCGAGAGGATCCACCCTTCCCGGGGCCCGGTGTACTTCAGGGCGTGCTTGATCACGCGCCACCGGTAGTAGTAGGTGTCCCGGATGGCGGCGTCGGGCAGGTCGACGAAGGGGATGTTCGCCTCGTACCACTCGGTCTCCTGCAGGTCCCCCAGCAGTGACCGGTGGTCCAGGAAGGCCGTCCCGGGACCCACCGCCGGATACACCGGGGACGCGCTCGACCCCTTGTCGGCTGGGGGCGCCTCGCCCGCAGGACTGCCGACCGCACCCACCCGCGCGGCCGCGCCGGGCGGCGCCGCACCGCTCAGGGCCACCGCGCCCAGGGCCGCTGCGCCGCTGTGAAGAAGCCGCCGACGATCGAGGGCCATGCGAGTGCTCCTTCTGCGAGAACGAGTGAACAGGGCTGCCCGAGCATCTGACGGACCGTTCCTGACAGCGTTGTCCGCCAGAGGTTCCGGCACAGACTGCCATGGGTCGGGCCCACAGCTGAAGAGTCTGTGCAACGTTAGAAAGACAGATCCCGCACCCGGCCGGTGCCTTCGCCGAGCAACCGCACGGCTCGGGCATCGGGCCGCTGCCGTACGTCCTCGACACGGTGCCGACCGCAGCGGGGCCCGCCGGGCAAGTCGCGACCCTCGGCGCGACGCTGAAGCACGTCGCAGCAAACGAGGCTCCGCCGAACGGGCCGCATCGACACGGGGCCGCGTCATGCGTCAGGATCCGCGGCGGGTCGGTGAGTTCGCGCAGCCGTCGGCACACCTCGCCGCCGGTCATGACCGGCAGGTCGCGGTCGAGGATCAGTACGTCGTGGTCGGTGCGGCAGCCTGCCCGCTCCTCGCGTCCCGCCGACTGCCGTTGACCTCAACCATGGTTGAGGTATCAGGCTTCCCGCTGAGCCCGAGAAGACCGAAGACCAGAAGACCACAGGGGGCAGGAAAAAATGAAGGCGATACAGGTGACGGCGTTCGGCGGCCCTCAGGTGCTGACTGTGGTCGAGGTGCCGGATGCCGGACCCGGTCCCGGGCAGGTCCTGGTCGATGTGGCGGCGGCGGATGTGATCAACCTCGACACCCATATCCGTGCGGGTGCCTGGGAAAACTTCTTCCCGGTCCCGCTGCCGTACGCCCCGGGAGGCGCGGTGGCCGGGACCATCGCGGCGGTGGGCGCGGGCGTCCCCGGGACGCGGGTCGGTGAGCGGGTCGCCGCCTGGCTGGACGGGGTCAGCGGCGGGTACGCGGAGCGCGCGGTGGCCGACGCGGCGTCCGCGGTGCCGGTCCCGGACGACGTCGGTCTGCGGTCCGCCGCGGCGCTGATGCACGATCTGCCGACCGCACTGCTGCTGCTCGACCTGGCGGAGATCAAGCCGCAGGACCGTGTACTGATCACCGGCGCCGCCGGGGCGATGGGCCTGCTGCTGGTGCGGGCGGCGCACGCGGCCGGTGCGGTGGTGGTGGGCGCGGCGCGAGGTGGGCGGAAGCTCGAACTCGTCCGCGAGCAGGGCGCGGACGCGGTGGTGGACTACTCGGCCGACGGCTGGGTGGAGGCGGCGAAGACGGCCGCCGGCGGAGAGTTCGCCGTGGTGCTGGATGGCGTCGGCGGGGAGTTGGGGACCGCCGCGCTGTCAGCGGCTGGGGACGGTGCCCGGATCTCGACGCACGGGGCGGCAGCAGGCGGATTCGCCCGGGTCGACACGGAGGTCGCCGCTCGGCGGGGGCAGCGGGTGAGCGGGATCGCCGCGGTGCAGATCGGACCGGACCGGGCCGCGGCGGTGCGGCGCCGCTGGGCGGAGGCCCTGCGGACGCGGTCCGCAAAGTTCCAGCCGGTGATCGGGCAGACGTTCGCGTTGGAGGAGGCGAGGATTGCGCATATGGCCATGGAGGCCCGTGAGGCGCCGGGCAAGACGCTGCTGATCCCCTGACGGGGCACGGCTCTGCAGGAGGGATACGGCGCCGAAGCCGGGCACAAGTGCGCGTATCGAGATCGGCCGACCGACGGCGCTCATGGACGAACCGGTGTGGATGAGGGGGGAATGAGTGCGCCGAGCGGACGGCCCAGCCCTCGCCCGGTGGTTGAGGCCGACCGGAGGGGCGAGCCAAGCGGGCGGGGCGGGGGCCAGGCCGGGATGTCGCCGCTCTTCCTCCGGTTGCCGCTGTCCCAGGTGAGGCAGAAGTGACCTGAGGGGAGTTCGTAGGGCGTGGGCCAGAATTTTTGGAAAGGCTCGCCGGTGTCCAGGCTCGCGGCCAGGTCATCGAACAGTTCGAACAGGCTGGACGCCCACTTGGTGGCTGCGATGGCCCCCGAGCCGATGCCCATCTCGTAGACGTGTCCGTAGGTCGGGCCGGGGCGGTGGTCGATGAAGGCGATTCCACCGTCGTTGGGGTGCGCGAAAGGTACCCACTGGTGGGCGTGGCCGTAAAGACTTTCCTCATTGCGCGCATCGCCCGCGATGAGCTCCGCTCCTACGTCGACCAGCCACTCGTGCCGACGGGCGATGTGTTCCGTGTCGTTGAGCCGGTGTCCCAGCGGCAGGAAGGCGCCGGCATGGAAATTGTCACGCTCCGGCTGCACCATGACGCCGTTGTGCCGCTCCAGAAGTGCCCTCAGCTGCGGGTGGAGCGGGAACCTGATGCGCGCTTCGAGCGCCGCGATCTCCTCGGCGGCGGCGGGCGATCGCAGGGCCGCGTGGTCAATGGGAGAGTGCACGCAAAGCCATGACGTGAAACGGTCCCATGACGCATCGAACGCGGCAAGGCCTGTGTCAGTCATGCGGTGACCCTAGCCGCATAGGTTCACCGGTTGGTCTCTCCGGTCTCTGCGCCGGTTCAGGGAGCGATCGTGGCCGCCCAGGTACGGAACAGCGTGAGGGCCTCGGTGAGGTTTCCGGGGCCGCACGCGGCGTGGAAGGTCTTCTCGGCCGTCCAGGCCCAGACCCAGTCCTGCGTGGTGCGGTTGATCTCCTGGTGGGGGTACTCGCGCTCTTCCAGGTCGGTCTCTGCCAGATCGATGCTGACAGTCCAGCCGGGGTTGTCGAGCGTGGCGATCTTCACGCCCCACTCGTGTTCCCAGTCCCCGTTGCACTGCTGCGCGTACCAGTTCTGCAGCCAGTCAAGGAGGGGCTCCGGATCGCTCATGGCAGGAGATGCTAAACGAGTCGCGTGCCGGGCTCGGGCGTGGCTGGTCCAACCGGCACGGGAGACGCGGTGGTGGAACCGGTACGAGTACGCAGACTGACCTCCCAGGAGGGACAGCGGCTGCAGCAGATCGTGCGCCGGGGCAGCACCAGCTCGGTGCGCTACCGCCGCTCGATGATGCTGCTGGCGTCGGCCGGCGGGAACAGGGTGCCGGTCATCGCCCAGCTCGTTGCGGCCGAAGAGGACACCTTGCGCGATGTCATCCACCGCTTCAACGAGATCGGCCTGGCCTGCCTGGACCCCAAGTGGGCGGGAGGCCGTCCTCCCCCAGGCTCCGCCCGGGGGCACCCCAGCCTGCTCAACGCTGCTGACGAGGACTTCGTGATCCAGACGGCCACCACCCGCCCCACCAAGCTCGGCCAGCCCGTCACCCGCTGGTCGATCCGTAAACTCGCCGCCTACCTGCGCCGCGTACACGGACGCATCATCCACATAGGTCGGAAAGCCTTACGGTGCCTGCTGTTGCGCCGCAGCATCACCTTCCAGCGCACCAAGACCTGGAAGGAGTCCCCCGACCCCGACCGCGACGCCAAGCTGGACCGCATCGAGCACGTGCTGGACCGCTTCCCGGACCGCACGTTCGCCTTCGACGAGTTCGGACCCCTCGGCATCCGTCCCACCGCCGGCTCCTGCCGGGCGAAGCAGGGCAGGCCCGACCGGCTCACGGCGACCTACCGCCGCACCCACGGCGTCACCTACTTCCACGGCTGCTACTCCGTCGGTGACGACCGGCTTGTGGGGCGTCAACCGCCACCGCAAGGACACCGCCAACACCCTGGCCGCACTGAAGTCGATCCGCGCCGCCCGACCCGACGGCGCCCCCATCTACGTCATCCTGGACAACCTCTCCGCCCACACCGGCGCGGACATCCGCCGCTGGGCCAAGGAGAACAAGGTCGAGCTGTGCTTCACCCCGACCTACGCCTCCTGGGCCAACCCCATCGAGGCGTACTTCGGCCCGCTGCGGCAGTTCACCCTGGCCAACTCCCACCCCAACCACACCGTCCAGACCCTGGCCCTGCACCGCTACCTGCGCCGACGCAACGCTCACGCCCGTCACCCCGACGTCCTCGCCGCCCAGCGCAGGGAACGCGCCCGCATCCGCGGCGAGAAGGGCATCCGCCGGGGCGGACACCCCCTCACATCCGCAGCCTGACCAACCAGGCGAATCGCCCAGGCAGGGCAGCAGGTAGCCCAATTTCCGGCCGGTCACGGACGCAGCGATGAGTTTTTCCGGTTTCACGCGACCGTGCTGGTCGCAGCCATCAACGAGTGGCTATAACCAGCACGGACCCGATACGTCCTAGCCGTTGATGTCGAGCGCTGTTCCGTACAGACGGTCCACCTTCAACCGGATGACCACTCGGCGCTCAGCAACAAGATGCTCCAGAAACGCATCTTCATTCTCCGGTTTCGCGGCCTGCGGGATCATTCCGAGCAGTTCCCGACCGACCGCATCGCCAGGAACCGTCGTGATCTCGGAGACCTCGGCCTCCCCTTCGGCGACGGCGAACGACCACACGTCGCCGCCCTGCACGTGCAGCGCCGCACGCGGGTCGCGTCGCAGGTGCCCGACCTTGATGCGGTCGGCCGTCGTTGAGAACCGCGCAATGCGGGCCTCGGAGTCCCAGCTGTACACCATGGTGGTCAGGTGGGGGTGGCCACTGCGCTTGACGGTGGCGAGCGTGCCGAACTGCTGCTTGCCAAGCAGGTTGGAGAGGGCTTCGTCGGACAATGGGCGAGGCGCTGGTCTTTGAGTCATGACGTGATCAACGCCCGTAGCCGCCCCACAATTTCATGAACGCTGTGAACCTGACCCCCACTTTCACAACACGCCTTAGCCGGCCCGCATCCACGGCCGTAGCTTCTCCGGATTGCGGACCGCCCAGATCCGGGTGACGCGGCCGTCGGTGACCTCGAACGAGGCCACGGTCATGACGGCGCCGGCACGCTGGGCCACCAAACCCGGCACACCGTTGACCGACCGCTCCAGGAGTTCGAGCCCCGGAGCCTTGTCGGCGATGGCGACCATGTACTGGGCGATGCGCGCACCGCTTTCGATCGGGCGCAGGACGGCACCGACCATGCCGCCGCCGTCGGCGGTCATCACGGCGGCCGGGTCGAGGAGGTCGACGAGGGCCGCGATGTCCTTGGCCTCCCATGCCTCTTTGACGTGTCGCACCACGGCGGCCTGCCCGGCCGCCGTCACCGGAGCCCGCGCGCCGCGCACCCGCCGCCGGGCGGAGGCCGCGAGTTGCTTGCAGGCCGCGGGAGTCCGGCCGAGGATGTCGGCGATCTCGGCGAAGGGGTACCGGAAGACGTCGTGCAGGACGAACGCCACCCGCTCGGCGGGTGTCGTCGACTCCAGGACGACGAGGAAGGCCATGGTCACCGATTCGTCCAGAACCATCTGGTCGGCGAGGTCGGTGCCGTGGCCGTGGTTCCACTCGGCGTGGTCGGGCAGCGGATCGGGCAACCACGCTCCGACATAGCGTTCACGCCGGGCCCGCGCCGAGCCGAGCACGTCCAGGCAGATGCGGCCGGTCACCGTCGTCAGCCAGGCGCCGGGGGATGCGATCTCGTCCCGCCGACTTCGCGGCAGCGCGTACCAGCGCGCGTAGGCCTCCTGCACGGCGTCCTCGGACTCGGCCAGTGAACCGAGCAACCGGTAGGCGACATTCATCAGTTGGCGCCGCTCGCCGGCTGTCCCATCGGTGCTCCGCCCAGCCGCCCCCATGCTCCCGGCCGCCCCCTCGCCTTACCTTTCACAGTCCCGCGTCGTCGGGTCGGTAAGACCTTATCGATCTACTGCCCCCCCCGGGCGGAAAAGGGGACCGTGGCATGACGACCCAGGCGACGGCACAGCGACGCTTCTCGTTTCTGCAGATCGCGATCACCCTGCAGACCCTGACCATCTTCCTTCAAGCCGTTTCCGCCGGACTGCTGCTGACCTCGGCCTACGGAGAGACGCTTCACAGTGCCGGAGCCCGCGTGATGTACGGGGCGTCGATGCTGTATCTGCTCGCGGCGGTGCTGGCGTGGAAGCCGGGCGGCGGCTCGCCCCGGCCCGTCTGGCACGCGTCCGGCTTCCTCGTTCTCGCCTCGGTCCAGGTCGTGGTCGGTATCGCGCACGTACCTTCGGTCCATCTCCCCCTGGGCGTCCTGATGTTCGGACTGAGTGTGCTGGCGTTGGCGCGGCGCTGAAGTCCGATGCGGTGAGTACCGCAATCAGTTGGGGCTCGTCCGGCGGATCAGGCCGCGCCGGGGGCCCGCTCGCCTCTTGTGCTGGTGAGCGCGGCAACCGGCGCCCCGGCCTCACGCACCGCGCATGAGTTCCGCGTTGACGGCGTCGACCCGCGCGTACAGGGAGCCTTCGGTGATGATGCCCTCGCCCCTCCCCCGGCGCCGCGGGTCCACGTCGATCACGGTGACGAGCGAGTTGCCCAGTCCGATCACCACCCACCAGTCCCGCCCGTCCGCCCGCACCCGCCAGGTCGACTTCACCCACTTTCCGGTGTCCGTACGCGCCTCGGCCGAGACCAACTCCCAGCCTTCCGGGTCGAAACGGGTCAACGTCTCGAGGGGTGCGCCTCGCTGCCGCAGACGTTCGGTGACGTGAGCGCCATGGGCCTTCAGCCGTACCGGCTCGCTCAGGATGTGAAGCACCCGTGTGAAGAGGCTTCCGGGTCCTGTCTCGACGTGGAAGCGGGCGGTCTCGAATCGGGGTGGCACGGTGAACTCCTTGGAGGGGGATGAGGATGCCCGCGGGTGCGTGGTCAGCGGTGACGCCAGAGCCGGCGCAGGCGGAACACGTCCATGCGCCAGTGCGTCTCGCTGGACGGACACCGGCTCAGCCGACCCTCTTCCACTCCTGGCACCGGTTGGTCTTGAAGTACTCGCCGGTGTTGAGGGTCACCCGTCCCGGGCCGTTGAGGTTGTTGTTGGCGATGATGGAGCCGAACTCGCCGCTGGCGTCCTTGGCCCGTTCCCAGTAGCAGCCGAAATCGCCGTCCGCTCCGGCCGTCTTGTACGTGCCGGCCTTGATGTCCTCGCCGACGACGTACTCGCCCTCTCCCGAGAAGCTGGTCGCCGGGCCCGGCTCCTTGGTCTTCTTCGGCTTGGCGGTCACCGTCTCGGTCTCGGTGACGGTGGGCGCGGGCTTGGCGCCGCCGCCGTCGGCCTCGGCGGTCTCGGTGACGGTGGCCGTCGGCCTGGGCCCGGACTTGGTGTCGGCCGCCGCGTTCTCCGAGGCCGCCGAGCCGTCGCCGCTGCTTCCGATGCCGACCCCGATGAACAGGGACACCAGGGCGACCGCCCCGTACTTCAGCCAGGGACCGCGCTGCTTCGGGGGCCGTACCGGACCGGTGGGCGCGCCGAGGCCGAAGGGGCCCTGCGCGCCGGGGCCGGGCTGCGGGAAGGAGGAGGGCTGCTGGAAGGACATGGTCGTGCTCCGTTTCCGTGCGACGCGGCACGTGAACTGCGATGAGGGAACTGCGACATGGAAGGGGTCGAGGGGTGCGCGGACGCTCACCCGCGCTCCTCGCCCCGTCGCTGAGGTCGAGGCGCCCCGAGGTGCCGGTCCGAGCGGCGGCACCGCCCAGCACCTGACTCCGCACCTCCGGAAGCACCACCAGAGAAGCAGAGCCGGGAAAGCGTTGTCAACCAGCACGCCCGGCTTGACGGGTGCTGTAGGTTGTTGACGTCCGCTATGAGAGGTCCAGGTCTTCCGTCATGCCCCAGCAGCCGTCCGCGCAGGTGACCGCCGCCGAGATCTCCCGCATCGCCGGGGTCACGCGCGCCACCGTCAGCAACTGGCGTCGCCGGTACGACGACTTCCCCGAGCCGTCCGGCGGCACGGAGAGCAGCCCCCTGTACGACCTGGAGACGGTCAGGACCTGGCTCGCCTCGCGCGGTCACGCCTCGGCGGCCAGCCCGGCCGAGGAACTGCGCACGACCCTCCGCCTCAACCCCCCGAGCACGGACGGCGACGACGGCGGTACGGCGGACCTGCTGCTCCTCGTCCTGGCGGCGGCCCGCCGCACCCCGGACCAGCTCACGGCCGCGGCACAACTCCCGGACGAGGAACTCGCCCTCCGCGCGGAGCGCGACGCGGCGGGCGTCGCCGACGCCGTACCGAGCGCGGGCGCCGTGCGCTTCGCCGGCACCCACGCCGCCGTGCTCCGCGCGCTGTACGTGTGCGTACGGGACGAGGGCGGCCGGGCCACGCTGGGCGTGCTCGCGGAGCGGGAGCTGGAGGAGAGCGCGGCGAGCGGCGCGTACGGCACGCCGGACCCGCTCGCAGACCTCCTCGCGCGCCTCGTCCCCGGCACTCCCACCCGCGTCCTCGACCCGGCCTGCGGCAGCGGCACCCTGTTGGAGGCCGCCGCCCGCCGGGGCGCGACCGAGCTGTACGGCCAGGACGTGCTCCCCGTGCAGGCGCGGCGCAGCGCGGTGGGCCTGATGCTCGCGGCGCCGGGGGCCACGGTCACCGTGCGCGCCGCCGACAGCCTCCGCGCGGACGCCTTCCCCGGCCTGGACGCCGACGCGGTGCTGTGCACCCCGCCGTTCGGCGTCCGGGACTGGGGGCACGACGAGCTGGCGTACGACCCGCGCTGGGCGTACGGCGTACCGGCCCGCGCCGAGTCGGAACTGGCCTGGGTGCAGCACGCCCTGGCCCACCTGACACCCGGCGGTCACGCGGTCCTGGTCATGCCGCCCGCGTCGGCCGGCCGCGCGTCGGGCCGCCGGGTACGGGCCGAGCTGGTCCGCAGCGGCGCCCTGCGCGCGGTGGTGGCGCTGCCGGTCGGCGCGTCGGTTCCGTTCCACGTGGGCCTGCAGATCTGGATCCTGCGACGGCCCGAACCGGGCGGCGCGGCGGGCAAGTCGGTGCTGTTCGTCGACACGGACGGGACGACGGCCGGTGCGAGGACGGACGCCCGGACGGGCCCGCGCACGCGCGGCGGCAGCCGGTCCGCCTCGCTGGACTGGGAGCGGATCACCGGGCAGGCGCTGGAGGCGTGGCACGCGTTCACCCGGGACTCGGACGCCTTCGAGGGCGAGCCCGGCGTCGCGCGGGCGGTCGACGTCGTCGACCTGCTGGACGAGACCGTGGACCTGACGCCGACCCGTCTCGTCCGCGCCTCACGCGCCGACGTGGACCCGGCGAAGCTGGCGGCGGAGGCCGACGCGACGCGCCGGAGCCTGGTCGAGGCCGCCGAGTCCCTCGTCCGGGCCGCCGGTTACGACGGCTGGGACCCGGCGGGCGACTCGGCCCGGCAGTGGCGTACGGCGACGGCGTCCGACCTGGCGCGCGGTGGCGCGCTCACGGTGCTGCGGACCCTGCCGGAGGGGGCCCGGGGCCGTGCGGAAGACGGAGCCGGCGCCTCGGAGCAGCCGGGCGCCCGCGCGGTCCTCACCGGCTCGGACATCGCGCGCGGGTCGGGCCCCACGGGCGACCCGGCGGAGCTGCGCAGCGGCACGGCGCCCGTGATCGCCGTCGGGGACGTCCTCGTACGGGCGGTCGCGAGCAAGGACGGCCCGATGTCCCGGGTCGCGGGTGACGCGGAGGCGGGCGCGCTGCTCGGCCCCCACGTCCACCTCTTCCGGCCGGACCCGGCCCGCCTGGACGCCTGGTTCCTGGCCGGGTTCCTCGGCGCCGAGGACAACATCGCGGGCGCGTCGACCGGCAGCACGGTGCTGCACGTCAGCCCCGGCCGGCTGCGCGTACCGCTCCTGCCGCTGGAGGAGCAGCAGCGGTACGGGGAGGCGTTCCGCCGCGTCCACGAACTGCGGGCGGAGGCACAGCGGGCGACCCGGCTGGCGGAGGAGACGGCACGGCTGCTGGCGGGCGGGCTGACCGGGGGGCAGCTGCTGCCGTCCCGGGACGCGACCTCCCTTTCACCGCACGGCGATTCACCCCATTAGGCAGGACACCGCCCCTCGTCGCCGCGTTCACGCGCACTCGCGTCACCGGCGACGCACCGACGACGGGAGCCGGGCGCTCACGGAAGGAACCCCCGGAGTCACCCGACGGGCACCATCTGCCGCACCCGGCCGGAACTCTCCACAAGTCCTCCACCTCAAGGGGTTGATACACCCATCCCGCACTCCCCGCCCCGGACCCCGACCCCATCCACTACCGTGTCTCCAGGCGCGCATCGCGGCTGATCAGACGCTCGCCATGATCGAATGTCGAGGACACACGTGCAGAATTTGAGTGCCCCGACAGGCCCTCTGATCAAAAGGCAGCGACAAGACACCTGATCAAACAGCTCGCCGCCGGGGACTGCTGCACGGATAAGTGACACCTGAACCAGGCCCCTGGTTGATTCTATTCGCACTGCCTGCCACCGGAAGGTCGTTCTTTTTTGCCACCTGCGCCTGTTGCTCGCAGCCCGGTCGTCACAACCCCGTGCCGCTTCGCTTCGGCAGAAGTATGCTGCCGATCATGAGCATTGAAATAGTGCAGGCGTGGCGACGTGTTGAGACCTGGCTTGCAGAGAATGCGCCTGGATCTCATCGCTCCTTGAGGGCCCCTGCTACAGACCTCGATATCGCCCGTGCACGCGAGTACGTACCGGTTCACGAGGATCTGCAGTCGTTGCTCAGAATCCATGACGGGGCCGAGGCCTATCAGATCGACGGGGATGAAGAAGGCGAGGTGAATCCCGCAGCCTGGCTGCCGGAAGGATGCGAATGGCTTCCCCTGGACCGGATGCTCAGTCTGCCGGTTGTCGCCCTAGTCGGCTTGGACCGGCCGGACTGGGCTCCCTGGGCTGCTCCGGGGGACGGCGAGAGTGGGTTCGGCATCGAGGGCGCTTCGGGGCAGGTCACACGTTTTCCCGATGAGGGCGCGGCACCGCTGGAGTCAACGGCTCCCCATGTCACTTCCCTTGCCGCGTACCTCACGGCTCTGTCAGAGGCCCTTGAGTCGGGTACGGGCCCTCTGATCACTCCGCGCGGCCGGCCCGGCATTGCCCTCGATTGCTTGTTGTGGGAGGACCCGGAGCGGGTGTCCCTCGACGAGGCACCTTGGCACCCCTTGCATCCATGAACGACGGGCGGGGGCACAGCGCCGAGTGGCGCTGCACCCCCGCCCGCTTGTCAGCACGTGATGGTTCTCACGGTCCGAAGTGGACGGTTCCGGGGCGCGGGTTCACTTCCGCATCTGGCACTTGACCTCGAGCTTGGACGTATCGCAGCCCGCAAACCATTCGTTGCCGGGATCGACCCAGAATTTGTCCTTGTCCAGCATGCGCATCTTGGACAGGAACGGATTGGCTCCGGCCGTCATCCGGTTCATCGAACCGCCGTTGATGGCGTTGGACATCGAGGAACGCCCGCAGGTCTCGTCCCAGGTGGGCGGGTCGTAGCGGGTGTCGTCGACCAGGTGTTCTGAGCCGTCGTCCGTCTTCACCGCTACCGTCTGCACGCATTCGCCACCACCGCTCGGGCCGGCCGGCATCTCTCCACCTACCGCCGACGGCATACCTGGGGACTGATCCTCGATCCACCGCGTGAATTCTGCTCACGGGCGTCGGGCGGCTCCTGGTGGTTTCTTCGGGACGCGGGCAGCGG
>NZ_JAESIF010000273.1:0-672 GCF_016757295.1 Streptomyces sp. M2CJ-2
AGGCCGTATCGCGCTGACCTGCGACAACGACGCCCCGGACCCATTCATGTGCCCATCAACTGATGAACTCGGGCGATCTTGCCCTCGCCGACCTGGTTCGTGAGCCGCTTGGCGACGATCTGCGTGGCCAGCTTCCTCTTGTAGTGCGGGTCGTGGGGATCCAGTGCCTGGGGATACGAGACCTCGTACAGGACGCCCTTGACCCTGAGATTCAGTTTCTTCCAGCCGCTCGGTTCCTCGGCGTTGGCATCCGCTGCCGGACTCGGGGACGGCGGAACGGCCGACGCATCGGTGACGGGGCCGGCCAGAACGAAGCCGATCGCGGCCACCAGGGCGAGGAATATGAGCGTGGGCCAGTGGCGAAGTGCGCGCCGGGGCCGTGGGGCTGCTGTCGTATCTCGATCGGGATGAATCTCGCGTGGGGCGGTGGTCATGTGTTCCTCCTCATGAGTCTGCTGCCACTGCGGTGGCTGCGGGCCTTGGCAGGTGCCGCGCTTCGATGTGCGGTGACGAGCCGGCCGGTGCTTTGCGTGTACCGGTGTGCGGCACCTCGGCTGAGCGGCGGTCCCGGGTGACGCCTTTCGGGCAAGGGCCATCGCCGGGCGGTGCGGGGCGGTGGAAGAAGCGTTGCCCGCGGTCGAGGGTGGGGCAACAGGGTGCGGCGGCCGGGAC
>NZ_JAESIF010000274.1:0-670 GCF_016757295.1 Streptomyces sp. M2CJ-2
TCCACAGCCTGAGTCCGGCAACGGTCTCACCGGGGGAAACCCACCCGGCCGACATGAGGCTCCGGGACGCCGCTGTGGGGTTCAGAGGCCGAGGACGGCATCCCGCTGACAGCCCCGGCACAAGACACCGGTACCGGTCTGCGCACGCTGCAACGCTGGAACCACCCCTACAAGACCTGCGGCATCGCCGCCGCCCTGGCATCGCCACGCTGCACCGGCTCACTGTCACGGAAGCCGACCGCATGGATCGTCCGATGCCGAGCTAAGGGCGAGGGTGAGGCGGCGGAGGCGGGCGTCGTCGGTGGCGCCGGGGGCGGCGGTGAAGCCGAACCGGGCCCGGGTGTCGACGACCAGGCCGGTGCTGGTGGCGGCCTGGCGGCGGGCGCGCTCGCGAATACGGGGCTGCCGGCGGGCGCGGACCGCGTCCTGAAGGCGTCGGGCGAGGTCGGCGCGGGGCCGACGGATCTGGTCTTTGACGCACCCGCTCGACGGTGCGCTGGGAGATGCCGAGCAGGTCGGCCACCGCGCGGGTGCCCTTGAGCCGCCTGACGACTCTGCCGCGCAATTCGCCAGTCCCGTAGGAACAGCCGCTCGGAGCGCCGAGCATGGCCGCGTCGCCGCGGCGAACAGGTTTTGGGGATCCGGGCAGGGAGGGGGCCGCGACCTGACG
>NZ_JAESIF010000275.1:0-669 GCF_016757295.1 Streptomyces sp. M2CJ-2
TCATACGTCCGTGACGCGGAGCCCGGCGTGTGCCTTGTAGCGGCGGTTGACGGAGATCAGGTTGGCGACCAGCGCCTCCACCTGGTGGGCGCCTCGCAGCCGCCCGGCGAAGACGCCCCGCATGCCCGGGATGCGCCCGGCCAGCGCCTGCACGATCTCCACGTCGGCGCGGACCTCGCCGAGCACCATCACGTCGGTGTCGATCTCGTCGATCTCCGGGTCCTGGAGCAGTACCGCGGACAGGTGGTGGAAGGCCGCGGTGACCCGGGAGTCCGGCAGCAGGGCCGCGGCCTGCTCGGCGGCGCTGCCCTCCGCGGGCTTGAGCGCGTAGGCGCCCTGCTTGTCGAAGCCGAGCGGGTTGACGCAGTCGACGACGAGCTTGCCGGCCAGTTCCCCGCGCAGGGACTCCAGGGTCGTGCCGTGGCCGTCCCACGGCACGGCGACGATCACGATGTCGCTGCGGCGGGCGGTCTCGGCGTTGTCGGCGCCCTCGACGCCGTACCCGAGTTCCTCGGCGGCGGCCCGGGCGCGTTCGGCGGCCCGCGAGCCGATGATCACCTTCTGGCCGGCCCGGGCGAGCCGGTACGCGAGGCCCTTGCCCTGCGGTCCGGTGCCGCCGAGCACGCCGACGACGAGCCCGGAGACGTCGGGCAGGTCCCAGGGGTCCTT
>NZ_JAESIF010000276.1:0-668 GCF_016757295.1 Streptomyces sp. M2CJ-2
GGAGGGTGCCGGGCCTGTGCGGGCGCTGGGGTCAGACGACGCGGATGTTCTCCGCCTGGGGGCCCTTCTGGCCTTGGGTGAGGTCGAACTCCACGTGCTGGCCCTCCTGCAGTTCGCGGTAGCCCTGCCCGGTGATGTTGGAGTAGTGGGCGAAGACGTCCGGGCCGCCGCCCTCCTGCGCGATGAAGCCGAAGCCCTTCTCCGCGTTGAACCACTTCACGGTGCCCTTGGCCATGCCTGTCTCCTTCGAGGGGGGTTCGGGCCCGCACGGTGCTGCGGGTCCGGAGGTGATCGCCTGGTCCGGAGCGGGCTGCACAGCAATGCGCCCGCGGGCAAGGTGACCGCGGGCGAACGACTTCGGAACCACGACTGCTCTGTGGATCACGCTAGTCCCTTTGCGGGGGCATCGCAGGCCGAAACCCCGCCGGCCCGGGCGTGCGCCGGTGCCGGCACTGCCGGCAGCCGCTGAAGGCGACCGCCCGCAGCGACGCCCAGTGCTGAGCCCCGGCTCGTGGGGCGTCCGTCAAGGACTGGCCGAAGGGGGCCGCGGTCAGCCCCTCCGGCGGGCGGCCGGGCCGGAGGCGGCGCCGTGGGCGGCGACCGCGTCGACGCCGGGGCGGACGTACCGCTCCAGGGAACGGACGGAGGCGGGGCGGGAGCGGGCCGGC
>NZ_JAESIF010000277.1:0-664 GCF_016757295.1 Streptomyces sp. M2CJ-2
GGGCGCACCTGATCCCGACGGACTGAGGAGCTTCAGGGGGCAGCCCGTGCCACAGGCGTGCCAGATACAAGGGTCAGCCACGGTCAACGGGGGTGTCTCGCGGTTGAGTTCTCGGTGGCCTGACCCGGTATCGAAGCTCCAGGTCAGCGCCCCCACTCCCCCGCCTCTCTCCTCAAGTGGTTGACCAGCGCGCTCATCGGGTCCACACCCTCTGGAACTCCTCTGCCGCGATGGCCTCCAGCGGATCTTCTTCAGGATCGATCGCCTGGTCTGTCAGGCCGCCGTGCCCGTCCTCCAGGTGCTCCCAGCTGTACCGGTGGAGTTGGCCAGCAGGAGTCAGCTCGGCTTGCTTGATGACGATCAGCTCGCCGCGGTCGGGCACGGCCTCGATGTACCAGAGGCCGCCTTCTTCGTCAGCGTGGCGGAAGTGGTGCTGCGAGGTGGCGCCCTCATCGAGTGCTCGGAAGTACGCCACGGTCTCTGCCTTGATGCGCTCCAGGTCAACCACGGGACCATCGTGCCAGCGAAGGCATGCGGTTGCACCGTTCTGACATCCATGAGTGACATCAACGACGCCGGACGTCAGCACTCCTAGGGCCTGTTCGGGATCGTGATCATGTGGCGGGGGCAAGGCTGCGCAGCCAGATGATGGCGCCGCGCAGCT
>NZ_JAESIF010000278.1:0-664 GCF_016757295.1 Streptomyces sp. M2CJ-2
CCACTCCGCCCACTCCACGCCGAACAGCTCCCCCGCACCCGGGGCAGCCCCCTCACCGAGTTCGCCCAGCGGCCGGGTGACGAGGGAGTCTGCGGCCACCACCATCTGGCCCTGCTGGTCCACCGCCGTGAGCGACACCCCGTCCCCGTCCGCCGGCGCCATCCGTACGCGGAGGAGGGAGGCGCCCGACGCGAACACCTCGACCCCCGACCACGCGAACGGCACCACCGCGTCGCCCTCCTCCGCCACGAGCTGGGCGTGCAGCGCGGAGTCCAGCAGTGCCGGGTGGAGGCCCTGGTCGTCGTGCCGCAGGTCGGGGATGGTGACCTCGGCGAAGAGTTCGTCGCCGCGCCGCCATGCCGCGCGCAGCCCGCGGAACGCGGGACCGTACGACAGGCCGCGCTCCGCCAGGCCGTCGTAGCAGCCGGTCAGTTCGAGGGGGGTGGCGCCGGTCGGCGGCCAGGCCGTGTCGTCGAGGGCGGGGGGCTCCTTCGACGGTTCAACGAGCCAGCCGGTGGCATGGCGTACCCAGGGGGCCTCGGGTTCCGCGGCGTCGGTGGTGGAGTGGAGGGTGACCGCGCGGCGTCCTTCGTCGTCGGGGCCGTCGACGGCGACCTGTACGGCGACGCCGCCGGCGTCGGGCAGGACCAGCGGGGCGTGCAGG
>NZ_JAESIF010000279.1:0-662 GCF_016757295.1 Streptomyces sp. M2CJ-2
TCGAGGTTGAGCAGGTGGGCGGCGGCGAAGAACACCGTCTCCTGCACGGCGCCTTCCGCGTCGCCCTCGATGAGCAGGTCCATCGCGCGCAGCGCCTGGTTGTTGCCGTCCAGTTCGGGCAGGCCCGGCACGGCGACGTCGTGGGTGGCCCACTCGCCCGCGGCGAGCTTGGAGCCGGGGGCAATGGCGCGGTTGGCGACCAGCGCGAACAGCACCCGTTCCACGTCGGTGCGGAACCGGCGCCCGTCCAGGGCCTGGGCGAGCGCGGTGTCGATGCCGAGCAGCTTCCACAGCTGGTCCAGCAGCCAGACCGTGCCGAGCGGGCGGGACGATTCCACCTGCAGCGGGCCGGCCTCGGCGCCGAGCGGGGCGGTGACGTCGTCGTCCTTGCCGAGGTAGCGGTTGATCGAGGCGACCAGGCGACGCAGCGCGTCCAGGTCGAGCCGGTCCTCGCGGCCCAGGTTGACCAGCACCTCGGCCTGCGTCTGCCCGTCCACCCGCCGGTTGTTGGCGAGCTGGACGTACCGCACGACGCTGCCGTCCTTGTTCCGGCGCTGAGTCTTCCGCAAGTACATGCCCGCATGATCACACAAATGACGAGGACAAGACTAGATCGTTCTAGAAATCGTGTGCCCACACTTTCGCTACCCGCCCACAGGCCG
>NZ_JAESIF010000280.1:0-656 GCF_016757295.1 Streptomyces sp. M2CJ-2
CGCTGTCCCAGTGGGTGAGCCGGCTCGCCTACGTCAGGTGAGCGGCCGGGCGGCGTGCCGATCCGCCCGGGCGGCGCCCTTGCGGGGTGCCGCCCGGGCGGGCCGGTGGGGGGCTCACCGGGCACCGCGGCGGGCGCCGGCGGCTCCGGCACCGCCGCCATACCGGCTTCGGCGTACCACACCAGCACCGCCACCAGCAGTCCTTGCCCGGCCGACGACAGCCGCCTGCTGCAACACCCTTCAGGCCCTGCCGTCGGCGCTCAGCGGTGTGCCGTCCAAGGCAGTGTCCGTGAGGGTGGTGCGGACTTCGGTGATCACCTCGGTGCGGCTGACCGCAGCGCAGGTCACCTTGAACATGAGAAAGCCCATGCGGTGTGTCCCGCGCACCATGCTGGAGCCGACGCAGTCGTTCGCGCCTTCGCGAAGCCAGTCGTACAGGTCGTGCAAGTCGTTGTCCTGCCACCCCTTCAGGGCGGCCGCCTGGATACCAAGGGCCAGCTTTTCGGCCAGGTAGTCGGGGTCGAGAACGCTCCGGAAACGGATGGTCAGGCACTCAAACTCGTGACCCGTACTGAATTCCCACTGAGCCCGGATTCACCGAGCGGATTCTGAAGTGAGGGGTTTGGTGTATTTCGCGTGATACTCCGGGGGTGAGG
>NZ_JAESIF010000281.1:0-643 GCF_016757295.1 Streptomyces sp. M2CJ-2
CGGCGGACACGCCGCGGTGTCCGGCCGTTACGGGGACTTCAACGGCGACGGCCATGTCGACCTCGCCACCTCCGCCCCCGACGCCACGGTCGACGGCATGGCGGGTGCCGGGGCCGTCACCATCGCGTACGGTTCCGCGGACGGTGCGGGCGCCACCCAGGCCGAGCGTGTCACGATCAGCCAGAACTCCGAAGGCATCGGTGGGCAGGCGGAGGCCGGTGACCACTTCGGATTCTCCGTGGCCATCGCCGACTTCAACAACGATGGCTTCGCCGATCTCGCCACCGGTACCCCGGGCGAGGACGTCGGGGACGATCAGGACGCCGGCATCGTCCAGATCGTGTGGGGCTCGCCGACCGGTCTGTCGGACAGTGCCAGGCTCGCCGATCCCACGAGCTCCGATCAGGACGCCCACGGGCGGACCCTTGCCGCGGGTGACTTCAACGGCGACGGCAAGGACGACCTGGCCGCCGGCAACACATCGGCCCAGGCCTGGCTGTACGCGGGCGGTATCACCAACGAGGGCGTTGACAGCGGTACCTATCCGCTGGGCAACCTGAATTCCTGGGGAGGTGAGGTCGTCGCCCTCACTGCCGGTGACGTCAACGGCGACGGCGCGGACGACCTGCTGTTCAACCACTCC
>NZ_JAESIF010000029.1:0-89831 GCF_016757295.1 Streptomyces sp. M2CJ-2
GGCCACCGCGGTGCCGCGCAGCTCGGTCGCGCCGGGAGCGTCCGGGGCGGCGGCGGCCGGGGCGGCGGTGGCGCTGCCGGTCGGCGCGACGGCCAGGGTGGTGAGCAGCAGGGACCCGGCGGCCGCGTGGACGACGGCAGTTCTCATCGCGTGTTCCCTTCGGTGCACGGCGGCGACAAAAGGGAAGTTTCGTTCGGTGGTCGGGGAAGGCAAGCACCGATCGCCGGTGTCGGCGTCAATGCCCCCGTGCGCCCCCGGGGTCCTGGCCCCGCCGAGGGTGCGGGTGCTCGCGGTGTGCGAAGGCCGCACGCAGGTCCGGTTCGCCGACCGCGCGGACGCCGCGTACGGCGACGGAGGTGAGATACGTACGGTCGTCACCGGCACCGCGGGTGCCGCGGGGCAGGGTGCCCAGCAGCCGTTGACCGGCCGGAGAGGCCCGGCGCGTGTACGGGTGGACCTCGATCCGCGCTATGACCAGGCAGCTCAGGGTCAGGATCAGCGGCAGCGCGAACCACAGGGCGACCACATGGCGCGGCAGTTCCGACGAGGCCGGCAGCAGCAGGGCGGCGGCCCCCAGCCCGACCACGGCCAGCGCGGCGAACCGCACCTGACGCACCCCGTCGACGATCGTCGTGCCGGTGCCGTCCTCGGGCACGGCCAGACCCGCACGGACCAGCCGGTCGGCCATATCGCGCACGGGGGCCGCGGTCGCCGCCGCGGCCCGCACGGGCGCGATGAGGGACTGCCCCTCCGGGCCGATGGCCCCTATCACCGACCGCTCCATCTCGTCCCGCCCCCGTGGATCGACCACGGTCGCCCAGCCGGTGCGGGCCAGCAGCAGCCTGCGCCGGCGCGCCATGGAGACCAGGGTGACATCGGCGACCCGCCGGGGCCCGCCGCACAGGAACGCCGCCTCGTACAACGTCAGGTCGTGCCCTTCTGCGGTGGCCGCACCGGTGGTGCCGACGGCCGCCGCGCGGACGGCGGCCAGGCACAGCCGGGCGCACGCCACACCGGCGACGCCCCAGGCCGACAGCAGGAGGAGGACCCAGTACATGGATTGTTTGTAAGTGACACGGACACGGGAACACCATGCCTTTTCCATCATCCGGACGGAGTGTTGCGGTGATGTGATGTTCCGCTTGGCTTCCCGCCTGGTTCCGGGGGAGATTTCGGGGCCACGGCGGCTCAACGCCGCAGCAGCACCCGCCGCGTGGCCCGGGCCAGCCGCACCGCCGGCCGGTGCGACCGCGGCTTCGGCCCCGACCGCTCCAGCCACCACTCCCGCAGCTCCCGCCGCATCCGCCCGTCCTCCGGCCGCCCGGCGAGCAGCAGTTGCTCCACGAAGTCCAGCGCGTCCCGCCGGTACCCCTCGGTCATCGGCCGGTTCTGCGCATACGCGAGGAAGGCGGACCGGTACCCCTCGCCGAGCAGCACCGGCAACTCGGGCGCCACCTTGGCGACGACGCCCGCCCGCTTCGCGGCCAGCGCCCGTGCCTGCACCGCCATCCGTCCCCGGTCGAACCCCTCGGGCACGGGCGTCCCGGCGACCAGCGCGGACAGCACCGCGGTCTGCGCGAGCGCGAGGCGCTGCCGCGCGGGTTCGAGGCATCCCTCCTCCGGCTCGGTGCGGGCGGCACGGGCGGCACGGGTGGTGGGAACAGCCGCCGCCCGCACCTCCGCCGCGCCCTTCGCCACTGCCGCCTGGATGGCTTCCAACTCGTCCCGCAACTCGGCCGGTTCCGGGAAGTTCTCGTCCCGCTCCAGCAGCACTCCCGGCGGGGAGACCCGGGAGGCGAGGTCGGTCAGGATGTCGAGGACCGGCCGGGGCACGGGGTGGGCGTGGCTGTCGTGCCAGACCCCGTCCCGTTCGACGCCGCCCGCGACATGGACGTACGCGACGGCCTCCAGGGGCAGTTCGGCGAGCGCCCGCGCGGGGTCCTCGCCGCGGTTGACGTGGTTGGTGTGCAGATTGGCCACGTCGACGAGCAGCCGCACGCCGGTGCGGTCGGCCAGCTCGTACAGGAACTGGCCCTCGGTCATCTCCTCGCCGGGCCACGAGAACAGCGCCGCGATGTTCTCCACGGCGAGCGGCACGGGCAGCGCGTCCTGGGCGATCCGGACGTTCTCGCACAGCACGTCGAGCGCGTCCCGGGTCCGCGGCACCGGAAGCAGGTGCCCCGCCTCGAGCCGCGGGGAGGCGCTGAGCGGCCCACCCGCCCGGACGAACGCGATGTGCTCGGTGACCAGCGGCGCCCCCAGTGCCGTGGCCCGCTCGGCGAGTGCCGCCAGCCGCCCCGCGTCCGGCCGCTCCGCCCCGCCGAGCCCGAGCCCGACCCCGTGCGGCACGACGGTCACCCCGCGCTCGCGCAGCCGCAGCAGCGACTCAGGGAGATGCCCGGGACACACGTTCTCGGCCACCACCTCGACCCAGTCGATCCCCGCCATCCCCTCCACGGCGCCCGCCATCTCCGGCCGCCACCCGATCCCCGTCCCCAGTCGCACCGTCATTCCCCCTCCTTCACCCGGCCCCCGTCGGCCGCCCTGTCGGGCGTGCCGTGGGTATGACCCCGAACGACGCCTCCGAACCCGGCCCGGGGCACCTTCAGAGCAACATTTGAGCTTCACACGGTCCGCCCGGGGCCGCCGTGCGGGCTGACCGGCACTCCGGCAACTGTGTCAGCATCTTGACACAGTTCACTCCACACGTGATTGTGTCAGGAAGTTGATACACCTTGCGGGAGGGAAGGGGCTGGGATGTCTGCTGCAGCAGGAAGGGGAGCCACGTGGAGGGAGGGGCTCGAGACTCCCGTGCGATGGGCCGGCGCGGCGACCGGTGTGGCGGTCAACGCCCTGGTCTCCTACAGCCCTGAACCCGATGTGGACCTGCTGTACGGGTTTCCCGTCTTCGGCCTGTTCGTCATGCTCGGCGTGTACGTGTCCGATGTGGTGGCCCGGCCGGGTCAGGGCTGGGTACGAGTGGCTCAGGTGACACCGCGCCGCATCCGGGACCATGTCCCCCGTGCTCTGACCACCGCGTTGACCGGGCAGGCCGTCGTCCTGACCGGTCTCCTGATCGTCGCGGCCGCGACGGCCTCGGCGGACGCCGACGGCCGCTCACGCCGTGCGCTGACGGTCACGTGCCCGGCGGGTGCACAGCTGCTCTCGCCCTGGCCCGGCCCGTACTACGCCTGGCCGATCCTCGGCGGCCTCACCGTCGGTACCGTTGTCTGCGCGGTGCTCCTGCGCCGTATCACCGCGCAGTCCCGGAGTGACGATCAGCGCCGCGCCGGAATCCGGGCGGCGATCGGTGCCTGGGGGGTGATGGTGAGCGCTCCTCTTTTCGCCGTCTCCTTGACGATGGGGGTCGTGGTGCTGAGCTTGTCCTGCGCGGGCGGGATGAAGGACGCGGCTCTGTGGGGGCTGGCTCTCACCGCCCTCGCTTCCGCCCTGACGGCGTGTCACTGCCTGTGCGTCCTCCTGCTGCCGCAGGCCTACGTCAAGGCCCGGCCGTGACGGCGCAGTCCATCCGCGTGAATCACGCGTCCCCGGTCCCGCCCTACGAGCAAGTCCGTGCGCAGCTGGCCGATCTGATCTCCGTCGGCCGACTGCGTCAGGGAGACAGACTGCCGTCCGTGCGCCAGCTGGCCTCCGACCTCGGGCTGGCCAACAACACCGTGGTCCGGGCCTACCGCGAACTGGAGAGTGCGGGTCTGGTCAGGACCCGCAGGGGTTCCGGCACCCAGGTCATCGCCCCGGCAGCCGCCATCGACAGCAAGGCGAAGCTCGCGGAACACGCACGCACGTACGCGGCTGCCGCCGGCCGGCTCGGTGTCTCGAACGAGGAGGCCCTGGCGGCGATCCGTCACGCTCTCGCGAGCCTCGACGCCCACTGACATCGAGCAGGAGGTCAGCGCAGGGACGGGTGGTCCGCCACCACGGTGCTGGAGCCGGGGGCGATCTCGGTGAAGCCCGCGTCGCGGACCAGGGGGAGGCCGCTGGTGATCAGGGCCGGCCAGTGGGAGGGGGCGGCGGGGCGAACGGAGAGGGGGAAGCCGGCGTCGTGCCAGGCGGCGCGGTCCTTGTCGGTCAGCTCCCACCAGGCCAGCTGGGCGGCGTGGCCCGCCTGGGCCATGGCCTTGCCGGCCGACATGTCGAGGTCGGGGTTGAGCCACAGGACGGGGGCGGCGGGGTCCGCCGGGGGCACGGGCTCCTGGTCGTCCAGGTCGGTGCCGGAGACCTGGAGGCGGGCCAGGTCCTTGGGCCAGCCGTCCAGCGGGACCGGCGGGAAGACGCGGACCTCCGCGGACGTGCCGGTGACCGTGATGCCGTCGAGCGCCTCCGCGCGGCGCCACTCCGCACCACGGGCCCGGCGCACCACCTTGCGGATGCGGGCGTCCTGCCAGTCGCGCATCGCCTGCGCCCACTCGCCCTCGCCCGTCGACCGCTCGTCGGCCAGCATCGTCAGCACCGCGCGGGCCGCCGTCTCCAGCGCGTCCGTACGGGCCGGGGGCGCGGCCCGCTCGATGCGTGCCACCAGGGGCAGCACGAACTGGGGTGCCGCGTCGCGGGCACTGGACTCATGACGGAAGGGGCTGTCGGCGACGGACGCCCGGTCGTTGTTCACCGGTCCAGTCTGCCAAGCCGCCGGGCGCCGGCGACCGTCACCCCGAGCAGGACGTGCGCTCGGCCTCCCGCCTCCCCCAAGTTCTCGACTTCGCTCGAACAGGGGACCCCCATTCAGAGCGGGCACAGGGTCACGCCCTTGTACGAATCCGGGTACTCCGTCGGCTCCCGGCACAGCACGCACTCCGCGTACGGGGGCCCGTCGGCCTCGGGCGGCCTGGACGCTTCGATCAGGCAGTAGTCGTTGTCAGCCATGCCTCCACCCTAGGACGGCCGGTTTCGTCCGTTCGCCGTCGCGATCAGGTCGGAGACCTTCACGAAGTGGTAGCCCTGCTCGCGCAGCTCCGGGACGATCGTCTTCAGGGCCCGCTCGGTCGTCGGGGCCGCGCTGCGGGTGCAGTGCAGGACGACGACGGAACCCGGGCGCACCCCGTCCAGTACCTGCCGGGCCACCGCGTCGGCGTCCGTGGCGAAGGCGTCGCCGCCGACCACGTCCCACTGCACGGCGGTGACACCGGCCGGGGCGAGTGCCTTGAGCGCCGCGCGGTCGTAGCACCCGCCGGGGAAGCGGAAGTACGGCATCGGGTCCGGCACCCCCACCTCGCGGAAGGCCGCGTACGCCCGCTCCACGTCCGCGCGCATCCGGTCCGCGGAGACGGTCGGCAGGTCGTAGCAGTCGTCCGTGAACGCGTAGTGGCTGTAGGAGTGGTTGGCGACCTCGAAGAGCGGGTCCCGGCCGATGGAGCGGGCCTGGTCCGGGTACTCCTCGGCCCAGCGCCCCGTCATGAACACGGTGGCCGGCACCTGCAACGCGCGCAGCGTGGTGATCAGCTGCGGGTGGTCGAAGTGCTCGCCCGCCGCCGCCCGCGGGCCCTGGTCGGCGGTCATGTCGGCGTCGAAGGTGAGGGCGACGGTCTTCTCCCCGGTGCGCGGGCCGTTCTCGAAGACCGGGGTCAGACCCGCCGGCCCCGGAGCCAGGGTGGGCGGCCGCGAGGACGGTGCCGCGGGCGTGGCGGAGGGCGCGGGGCGCGGCAGCCCTGAGGGTCGGGAGGTGCCGCAGGCGGTGAGGGCGGCGCCCAGGACGACGCATACGGCTGCCGCCCGGCCGGCTCGGCGCGCTTGGCATACAAGTGTGATCATCTTATGAATGTATGAGCGGCATGCGAGCTTTCCGATGGTTTGCGGGCCGATGTGGTGCGGTGTCACCCGGGTGGCGGTTCCCGGCTCGGTCCGTACGCGGCTTCCGGTTGCGAGGCGATGGGCGCGGAGGTAACGTACAACCAAATGGTTGTAGATGGATGGGCCGACGAGGCCGTGGACCGGCTGTTCCAGGCCCTGGCCGACGCGACGCGTCGCGACATACTCCGCCGTTGTGTGCGGGGTGAGCTGTCCGTGTCACGGCTGGCCGAGGCGTACCCGATGAGCTTCGCCGCGGTGCAGAAACACGTCACGGTGCTGGAGCGCGCCGGGCTGGTCACCAAGCAGCGGCGCGGACGGGAGCAACTCGTGCGTACCGATCCCGACGCGGTGGGCCGGGCGCGGCAGGCCCTCGACGAACTGGAGACGGCCTGGCGGGCGCGGGTGGACCGGATGTCCGGTCTGCTGGCGGACGACGCCGGGCCCGACGAGGACTCGACGAAAGGACAGGGCACATGACCGTCACGAGCGTGGACAAGGATCTCGACAACCTGACCCTCACCGTGATCGCGGACTTCACCGCACCGGTCGAGAAGGTGTGGCAGCTGTGGGCGGACCCGCGGCAGCTGGAACGCTGGTGGGGGCCGCCCACCTACCCGGCGACCGTGGAGGAGCACGACCTGAGCCTCGGCGGGGAGGTCAGGTACTTCATGACCAGCCCGGAGGGCGAGAAGTTCGGCGGCTGGTGGCGGATCACCTCCGTCACCCCGCCCACCGCCCTGGAGTTCACCGACGGCTTCTCCGACCAGGACGGCAAGCCGAACCCCGAGATGCCGACCACGACGGTACGGATGACGCTCGGCGAGCGCGAGGGCGGTACCCGGATGGAACTGCGCTCGGTCTTCGACAGCCGGGAGCAGATGGATCAGCTCGCGGAGATGGGCATGGTCGAGGGGCTGAAGCAGTCGATCGGCCAGATGGACGACCTGCTGGCGGCCTGACCCCCGTACGGACCCCGTACGGACCCCGTACGGACCGCGTATGGATCCGTACGGCCCGCGGGGGCGGCCGGGGAGAGCCCCGGCCGCCCCCGCGGGTGTCACCGCCGCCAGGGGCCGGTGACCGCGAACGTCGTGCCGGGGGAGTAGCAGTTGACGTACATCGTCCGGCCGTCGGGGGAGAAGGTGACCCCGGTGAACTCGCCCCACTCCGGTTTCTCGGGAGTTCCCACGTTCTGGCGGTTGCGCGCCATCGCGTACACCTCGCCGTGCCGGGTGACGCCGTAGACGTGCTGCGCGCCGCCGCCGTCCTCGCAGACCATCAGGCCGCCGCTGGGGGCGAGGCAGATGTTGTCCGGCGACTCGCCGGGCAGTTGTACGTCGGTGTCCGGCCCGAAGACGATCACCAGCGTCAGCCGCCGCCGGTCCGGGTCGTAGCGCCAGATCTGCCCGTGGTGCTCACCGGCCGAACCCTCGGCGCTGCGGGCGAAGGACGACACGAAGTACACCGACCGGCCGCCCCAGTAGCAGCCCTCCAGCTTCTGCGCGTGCGTGATGCCGCCGGCGCCGAAGTCCTGGAAGCGGATGGGGGTTTCGGCGGCCTGCGGGTCCGGCACGTCCACCCACTCGATGCGGTCGAAGCGCGCGCCCGTCTCCTGGACCGAGGACAGGTCGGGCACTCCGGGCACCCGCATCGCCTGGAGCCGGCCGCCCGCGCGCAGCGAACCGGTGCCGCCGAGCGGCTTGTCCGGCAGGAAGCGGTAGAAGAGCCCGAAGGGCCGTTCGAACGCGTCCTCCGTCTCGTAGACGACGCCCCGCTTCGGGTCGACCGCGACCGCCTCGTGCTGGAAGCGGCCCATCGCGGTGAGCGGCACGGCACCCGTGCGGCGCGGGTCGGCCCCGTCGACCTCGAAGACGAAGCCGTGATCCTTGGTGTAGCCGCTGGTGCCCGCCTTGTCCTCGGTCTCCTCGCAGGTCAGCCAGGTGCCCCAAGGTGTCGGCCCGCCCGCGCAGTTGACGGCGGTACCGGCGATCGCGACCTGCTCCGAGAGCACCCGGTCGCGGGAGTCCAGGGTCAGCGACGTACAGCCGCCCTTGCCCTGAGGGTCGTACGTGAGCCCGTCGATCATCGGGACCGGGGCCCTGCCGTTGGCGCGGTTCTCGTGGTTGCGGACGAGATGGACGCGGCCGTGCCGGCCCGTGAAGGCGGCCATGCCGTCCGGGTTGGAGGGGACGGGGCCCTCACCGGAGCGCAGTGCGTCGCCCTCGCGGGAGAGCACCCGGTAGTGGAAACCCTTCGGCAGGTCGAGCAGCCCGTCGGGGTCGGGGACGAGGGGGCCGTAGCCGTGGTGGCCGAGGTTCTGCGCGGCGGCGGCAGTGGGGGTGAACAGCTCGGAGAGGGAGCCGGAGAACGCGATGCCGATTCCCAGGGCGCCGGAACGGGCGAGCAGCTGACGTCGTGTCGTGGGGGAGGAGCCGGTGGCGGATCCGGTGGACTCCGTGGTTCCGGGGGTCCCGGTGGTCCCTGATGAGGTCATGGTGGGGGAACCTTCCTGCTGGCGGACAGGAACTGTGACCCGCCGTGTCTATCACCTGCCGTGAGTCACGGGAACCACGCGTGGAGCACGTGTCACGGGCCCGGGGACCGGTCGGGCGGCGGCCCCGGTTCGTCGGGTGGTGGCTCCGGTGCGTCGGGTGGCGGCCCCGGTTCCTCGAGGGCGCGCTCCGTCGGCGCCGGCTGCTGGGCGGATCGTTCCAGGAAGCGCAGCAGCTCCACCGGGAAGGGCAGCACCAGGGTGGAGTTCTTCTCGGCGGACACCGCCACGATCGTCTGCAGCAGCCGCAGCTGCAGCGCGGACGGGGTGTCGGCCATCTGCTGGGCGGCCTCGGCCAGTTTCTTCGACGCCTGGAGTTCGGCGTCGGCGTTGATGACCCGGGCCCGCCGCTCGCGGTCGGCCTCCGCCTGCCGGGCCATGGACCGCTTCATCGTCTCGGGCAGCGAGACGTCCTTGATCTCGACCCGGTCGATCTGCACGCCCCAGCCGACCGCCGGGCTGTCGATCATCAGTTCCAGGCCCTCGTTGAGCTTCTCCCGGTTGGACAGCAGGTCGTCGAGGTCGCTCTTGCCGATGATCGAGCGCAGTGAGGTCTGGGCCATCTGGGAGACCGCGAACCGGTAGTCCTCGACGTTGATGAGCGCGGCGGAGGCGTTGACGACCCTGAAGTAGACGACCGCGTCCACCCGCACGGTGACGTTGTCCCGGGTGATGCCCTCCTGTGCGGGGATCGGCATCGTGACGATCTGCAGATTGACCTTGTGCAGCCGGTCCACCCCGGGGACGATCATCGTGAACCCGGGCTGGCGCTCCCTGCTGTACAGCCGTCCGAGCCGGAAGACCACCCCGCGCTCGTACTGCTTGACGACCCGCGCCGCCGCGGTGAGATAGACGACGCCCGCGGCGCCGGTGGCGACGATCGCGGTGATCAGCTCCTCGACCATGACGACCTCCCGTTCAGAGGCCTGCTCCCTGCGCTTGCATCCGCTTATGCCACGATATGCCCGGCATCCGGTCCGCGGCCACGGCCCGAGGTCGAGGGCTCGGGGCGCCGGGACCCGGGGCTACGGGGTCCCGGTGAGCCGGCCGGCGTCCCGGGCCAGCGCGGTGAGCCGGGAGATCGCCCGGAAGTACTTCTTGCGGTAGCCGCCCTTCAGCATCTCCTCGCTGAACAACTGGTCGAAGGGCAGTCCCGAGGCGAGTACGGGCACCTCGCGGTCGTAGAGCCGGTCGGCGAGGACGACCAGCCGCAGGGCCGTCGACTGGTCCGGTACCGGCCGCACACCGGTGAGGCACACGGCGGTGATCCCGTCGGTGAGGGCGCCGTAGCGGCTGGGGTGCACCTTCGCGAGGTGCTCCAGCAGATCCGTGAAGTCGTCCAGCGAGGCGCCCTCGGTGGTGTACGCCGTCTTGGTCACCAGTTCGTCGGTGTACGGCGGCGGTGCCTGGGGCAGGCCGCGGTGGCGGTAGTCCTCGCCGTCGATGCGCAGGGCGCGGAAGTGGGCCGACAGGCCCTGGATCTCGCGCAGGAAGTCGGCCGCGGCGAACCGGCCCTCGCCGAGCTTGCCGGGCAGCGTGTTGGAGGTGGCGGCGAGCGCGACCCCCGCCTCGACCAGCTTGCCGAGCAGGGTGGAGACGAGCACGGTGTCGCCGGGGTCGTCCAGTTCGAACTCGTCGATGCACAGCAGCCGGTGCCCGGAGAGCGTCCGTACCGTCTGCTGGAAGCCGAGGGCGCCGACCAGGTTGGTCAGCTCCACGAAGGTGCCGAACGCCTTGAGCGCGGGCTCGGCCGGGGTGGCGTGCCACAGGGAGGCCAGCAGGTGGGTCTTGCCGACGCCGTAGCCGCCGTCGAGGTAGACACCGCGCGGGCCGGTCGGGGCGGGTTTCGCAGGCTTCCCGAAGCCGAACAGCCGGCGCCTGCCGGAATCGCCGGCCGGTGCTCCGCCGAGACCCGCCGCGAAGCCTTCGAGGACGCGCACGGCCTCGGTCTGGCTGGGCTGGTTCGGGTCGGGTATGTAGGTGTCGAAACGGACCGCGTCGAACCGGGGTGGGGGCACCATCTCGGCGACGAGCCGGTCCGCGGGGACGTGCGGCTCACGGGCGCACAGGGACAGCGGGGCCGCATCGGCCGAGGGAGCGAGCCGGGAGGCGGGGGAGGAGGACGACACGCTCACCGATACTACGGGGCGTGGAACACTGCACGGCATGCGACGCCTCTTCCCTGTGATCGACGAAACAGCAGCTCCCGCCGGGGGGACGACCGGTACCTCCCTCGCGGGAGAGGGCACGGAGGGCCGGGAGTGGAGCCTGGCCGAACTGGCCGCCGCGTACGCCTACCCGGGGCCGGGGCCCGGTGGGGACCGGCAGCCGTGGCTGAGGGCCAACATGGTGTCCACGCTCGACGGAGCCGCCCAGCACGAGGGCCGCTCGCAGCCCATCTCCTGCCCGGCCGACATGCGCGTCTTCGGCACGCTGCGGGCCCTCGCGGACGTCGTGCTCGTCGGCGCGGAAACGGTTCGGCTGGAGGGCTACCGTCCGGCCCGCGCCCGTGCGGAGTTCGCGGCGGCGCGCGAGGCGGCCGGGCAGGGCCCCGCGCCGGCGATCGCCGTGGTCTCCGCCGGTCTGGACCTGGACTTCTCCCTGCCGCTGTTCACCACCCCGCTGGTGGACACCCTGATCCTGACCGGTGCCGCCGCGTCCCCCGACCGGATCGCCGCCGCCGAGGCGGCCGCCGGGACCCGTGTGGTGATCGCGGGGGACGGCACCGGAGTGGATCCGGCCCGCGCGGTGCGGGCCCTCGCGGAACTGGGCCACACCCGGCTGCTGACCGAGGGCGGGCCGCGGCTGCTGGGGCAGCTGGTGGCGGCCGGAGTGCTGGACGAGCTCTGTCTGACCGTCGCCCCGATGCTCGTCGCGGGTGACGCTCAGCGCATCGCCGGTGGACCGTCTGTGACACTTCCGAGTCGTTTCACGCTGAAATCGATGTTGGAGGAGGACGGTTTTCTTTTCACGCGGTACGCGCGGTCCTGACCGGACGGGCGGACCCGAACCCTCCGGCGGTGTCCGGGAGTGTCCAGGAGCACCCGGATGCGCGTTCAATGGTTACCGCTGGTCCGGTAATCGGCGGAATGTTCCGTTCCGCTTGATGGCGTGACGGGCACACTGAACCCGGTGGTGCCCGTGCGGGCACGGGCAGGACGGATTCCGCAGGGCCTGGCTCGGCCCACGGGGAGAGAGGGCCCACGGCCCTCCGAGGAGAAGGGGCGCCTGGTGTTCACAAGCGTACTGATGATCGAGAAGGCCCTGACGTCCGCCGACGTGGAGTTCGTCACCACCTTGCACGGCGACGAGGAGGTCGCCTTCCAGGTGCTGCTCCAGCCGCGCGGCGAACAGGCGGACCGGCTGCTGAGGGCCATCGACGACGTGGCCCTCGGCGAGCTCGACGACGCCGTCCGGGAGGCGGGGACGCCCGAGGGCGAGGATGCCAGGACGATGGGGGAGCGGGCGCTCGAGGTGTCCCTGCAGGCCCTGCGCGCCGCCGGCCACGAGGCCGACGGCCGGCTGATCGAGAACCACCCCCTGGACGCGCTGAGAACGATGGTCCAGGAGGCCGGTGCGGACGAGGTGATCGTGCTCACCGACCCGCACTACGTGGAGGAGTTCTTCCACCGGGACTGGGCCTCCCGGGCCCGGCACAAGGTGGGGGTGCCGGTGCTGAAACTGTTCTCGCACAGCAAGGCATAGGCTGGGGCGGCGCCCTTCGCACGAGGGCGCGGGAGCACTCGTCACCACTGGGGAGAAACACGCATGGCACCCGGCCTTCCTACCGCCATGGACCGACCGCACTTCATCGGCATCGGCGGCGCCGGGATGTCGGGCATCGCGAAGATCCTCGCGCAGCGCGGCGCCGAGGTGGCCGGCAGCGACGCCAAGGAGTCGGCCACCGCCGAGGCGCTGCGCGCGCTGGGCGCCACGGTCCACATCGGGCACGCCGCCGGGCACCTGGCCGACGACGCGAGCTGCGTGGTCGTGTCGTCGGCGATCCGTGAGGACAACCCGGAACTCGTCCGCGCGGCCGAACTGGGCGTTCCCGTGGTCCACCGTTCCGACGCGCTGGCCGCTCTCATGGACGGCCTGCGCCCGATCGCGGTGGCCGGCACCCACGGCAAGACCACGACCACCTCGATGCTGGCCGTCTCCCTGACCGAGCTGGGCCGCCGCCCGTCGTACGCGATCGGCGGCGACCTGGACGTGCCCGGCTCCAACGCGCTGCACGGCGAGGGCGAGATCTTCGTCGCCGAGGCGGACGAATCGGACCGCAGCTTCCACAAGTACGCCCCCGAGGTCGCGATCATCCTCAACGTGGAACTGGACCACCACGCCAACTACGCGTCCATGGAGGAGATCCACGAGTCCTTCGAGACGTTCGTCGGCCGCATCGTGCCCGGCGGCACGCTGGTGATCTCGTCGGACCACGAGGGCGCGCGGGAACTGACCCGGCGCCTGCGCACCTCGGCAGGTACGGAAGGTCCCGAAGGTTCGGCCGGCTCCGTCCGGACGGTGACGTACGGGGAGGCGCCCGACGCCGACGTACGGGTGACCTCGGTCGTCCCGCAGGGGCTGAAGAGCGAGGTGACCGTCGAGTTCGAGGGCGCCCCGCTCACCTTCACGGTGTCCGTCCCGGGCCGCCACTACGCGCACAACGCGGTGGCCGCGCTCGCCGCCGGCGTCGCGCTCGGCATCCCGGCCACCGAACTGGCTCCGGCGCTGGCCGCGTACACCGGGGTGAAGCGGCGCCTGCAGCTCAAGGGCGAGGCGGCGGGCGTCCAGGTCATCGACTCCTACGCGCACCACCCGACCGAGATGACCGCCGACCTGGAGGCGATGCGCGCCGCCGCGGGCGACGCCCGCATTCTGGTCGTCTTCCAGCCGCACCTGTTCTCCCGCACCCGGGAGCTGGGCAAGGAGATGGGCCAGGCCCTGGCCCTGGCCGACTCCTCGGTCGTGCTGGACATCTACCCGGCCCGCGAGGACCCGATCCCGGGCGTCACCAGCGAGCTGATCATCGAGGCGGCGCGGGCGGCCGGCGCGGACGTGACGCCGGTGCACGACAAGGCGGAGATCCCGGACGCGGTCGCGGGAATGGCGAAGCCCGGCGATCTGGTTCTCACCATGGGAGCGGGCGACGTCACCGACCTCGGCCCGCTGATCCTCGAGCGTCTCTCGCAGTGAGACGCGCAAGAAGCAGGCAGCAGCAGAAGCAAAGGGGCTGAAGGCTCATGTCGTACGACGTGGAGAAGCCGGACGAGCAGTGGCGCGCGGAGCTGACGCCGTCCGAGTACGCCGTGCTGCGCCAGGCGGGCACGGAGCCGGCTTTCACCGGTGAGTACACCGACACGAAGACCGAGGGCGTCTACTCGTGCCGTGCCTGCGGCGCCGAACTGTTCACCTCGAAGACCAAGTTCGAGTCGCACTGCGGCTGGCCCTCCTTCTACGACCCGCGGGACTCCGCGGCGGTCGAGCTGGTCGAGGACCGGTCGCACGGCATGGTGCGCACCGAGGTGCGCTGCTCCCGCTGCGGCTCGCACCTCGGGCACGTCTTCGAGGGCGAGGGGTACCCGACGCCCACGGACCAGCGGTACTGCATCAACAGCATCTCGCTGAAGCTGCAGCCCACCGAGGGCTGATCCGCACGGACGCGCGTCGAGCCGTGGTGACGGGGGAGGGCCGCCGGGATTCCCGGCGGCCCTCCCCCTCTCGGGGGGCTCTCGGGTGGTTTCCCGAGGTCGGGGCGGGGCAGGTGGCCGCGTAGCGCGGGGGCGTGTTCCCCGGGCGCTGTCGGAGGTGCCGTCTACACTCGACCGGCGGCAGAGCGTGCGGCCGGCCCGGCCGGAAACTTCCAGCCCCCGAAGGGTGTTCGGCGTCTTGATACGGATCGACTCAGTGACGAAGCGCTACCCGGACGGCACGGTGGCGGTCGACCGGCTCTCCCTGGAGATCCCCGACCACTCGATCACCGTTCTGGTCGGACCGTCGGGCTGCGGCAAGACGACCACCCTGCGCATGATCAACCGCATGGTCGAACCCACCGAGGGAACGATCCTGCTCGACGGCGAGGACATCCAGAGCCGACCGGTCACCACTCTGCGCCGGTCCATGGGGTACGTCATCCAGAACGCCGGACTCTTCCAGCACCGCACGATCGTCGACAACATCGCCACCGTGCCGCGCATGCTCGGCTGGGGCAGGCAGCGGGCCCGGGAGCGGGCGGCGGAGCTGATGGAACGGGTGGGCCTGGACACCGCCCTGGCCAAGCGGTACCCGTACCAGCTCTCCGGCGGCCAGCAGCAGCGCGTCGGAGTGGCACGCGCGCTCGCCGCGGACCCGCCGGTGCTGCTGATGGACGAGCCGTTCTCGGCCGTCGACCCGGTGGTCCGCAAAGGCCTGCAGGACGAACTCCTCCGGATCCAGGAAGAGTTGGGCAAGACCATCGTTTTCGTCACGCACGACATCGACGAGGCGGTCAAACTCGGCACCATGGTCGCCGTACTGCGCGAAGGCGGCAGGCTCGCCCAGTACGCGCCGCCCGCCGAGCTGCTCTCCGACCCCGCGGACGCGTTCGTCGAGGACTTCCTCGGCGCCGACCGGGGCATCCGGCGGCTCTCCTTCCTCACCACCGCCGCGCTGGAACTGGCCACCGACCCGGTGATCCCGCCGGACGCCACCGCCGAGCGGATCGGCGCGTCGAACGCCCCCCACCTCCTGGTGACCGACGCCGAGGGGCGCCCGCTCGGCTGGTCCGAGCCCCGGCGGCTGACCGCCGGGGACATCCGACCGGACCGACTGCTGCCGTACGGGCGGCCGTTCGTGCCCGGCGTGGACTCGCTGCGGGTCGCGCTCGACTGTGCGGTGCTCTCCCCCACCGGCTGGGCCGTCGCCGTGGACGACACCGGCCGGGTGCGGGGCGTCGTCTCCCAGCAGACCATCGGCGACGCCATCCGCACCGCCCACCAAAACGGCCGCACCGGCGACGAGAAGGTCGCCGGATGAGCGGCTTCTTCGACATCCCCAGCGACCTCCAGCACAGCTGGGCGGGCCTGATCGGACTGCACCTGAGGGAGGCGCTGATCCCGGTCGCGGCCGGGCTGCTGCTCGCACTGCCCGTCGCCCAGCTGTGCGGACGCTTCCGCTGGCTGTACCCGCCGGTCCTGGGCATGACGACCGTGCTGTACGCCGTCCCGTCGCTGGCGTTTTTCGTCGTCCTCATCGACTACACCGGCCAGACCGAACTCACCGTGATGATCCCGCTGGCCCTGTACAGCCTGGTGGTGCTGATCCCGGCGATCGTCGACGGGGTGCGCGCGGTGCCACCGGAGACGCTGGCCGCGGCCACCGCCATGGGCTTCGGTCCCCTGCGCCGTTACACCCAGGTGCAGTTGCCGATCGCCGCCCCCGCCATCATCGCCGGCCTGCGGGTGGCCACCGCGTCCAGCATCTCCCTGGTCAGCGTCGGCGCCCTGATCGGCAATCAGGGCGCCCTCGGCAACCTGCTCGCGGCCGCGCAGAAGTACGACCGGCCCGAACTCGCGGTGAACTCCGTGGTCACGATGGCCGTACTGGCGATCGCGTGCGACGCGCTGCTGGTCCTGCTCCGGGTCCTGCTCACGCCGTGGATGCCGCGCGGCACACGGCCGAGACCCGCCGCACGCCCCGAGCCGTACGAAGCCGGGGGCGCGGCCCGGTGAACATCCTCGACTTCATGAACGCCTTCTTCAGCGACAGTGCCCACTGGCACGGCTACGACGGCATCCCACAGCGCTTCCTCGAACACGTCCGGTACTCGCTGCTGGCCCTCGCGATCGCCGCCGCGATCGGCCTGCCCGTCGGCCTGCTGACCGGGCACACCGGCCGCGGCGGGAACGCACTCGCCTTCATCGCCAACGCCGCCCGCGCCCTGCCCAGTTTCGGCCTGCTGGTGCTGGTGGTGCTGCTGATCGGCTTCGGCCTGCTGCCCGTCATGATCCCGCTGGTCGTGCTGGCCGTTCCGCCGATCCTGGTGACCACCTACGAGGCCGTCCGCACGGTGGACCCCTCCCCGGTGGACGCCGCCCGCGGCATGGGCATGCGCGAGTCGCACATCCTGTTCCGGGTCGAGGTGCCGGTGGCCCTGCCGCTGATCCTCAGCGGGCTGCGCTCGGCGGCCATCCAGATCGTGTCGACGGCCACCATCGCCGCGTACGTCAGCCTGGGCGGCCTCGGCCGGTACATCATCGACGGGCTCTACCAGCGCGACTACGAGAAGGTGGTCGGCGGGGCCACCCTGGTGGCGGTCCTGGCCCTCGTCACGCTCGCGCTGTTCTGGGCGGCGGGACGACTGGTGGTGTCACCGGGTGTACGACGGCGCTGAACCGGCTCCGCACGCACGGGCGGCCGAGTGACAACCGTGATCCGGCCGCGCTTGACGGCCGTCAACCGGCTGGATTGGATCGGTGGATGACTTCTACCGTGAAGAGCAGCAGGTCCAGGACGAGGCACACCGGCGCGGCGCTCGTCGCGTTCAGCGCCGCGACGGCGCTCCTCGCGGGCTGTTCGTCCGGCGACACCTCCGACAACCCCCTCGAGGAGGAGAAGGCGGAGGCCGGCACCGTGGTGGTCGGCTCCAACAACTTCGCCGAGAGCACCCTGCTCGCCGACATCTACGGCGAGGCGCTGAGGGCCAAGGGCCTCAAGGTCACCTACAAGCACAACATCGGCAGCCGGGAGACGACCTACGGCCTGATGAAGAACGGTTCCGTCACCGTCCTGCCCGAGTACAACGGCTCCCTGCTGGCCTACCTCGACCCCGAGGCCGAACAGGAGTCCGCCGACGCCGTCAACGACGCCGTCAAGGCCGAGCTCGACAAGAAGCTGACGCTGCTGGACCCGTCGCCGGCCGAGAACAAGGACTCGGTCAGCGTCAACGCCCGGACGGCGAAGAAGTACGGTCTCACGGCGTCGTCCACCCTCGCCGACCTCAAGGACGTCGCACCGGAGATGGTGATCGGCGGCTCGCCCGAGTTCCAGACCCGGCAACAGGGCCTGAAGGGCCTGGAGTCCGTCTACGGCCTGAAGTTCAAGTCCTTCAAGGCGCTCGACGCGGGTGGTCCGCTCACCCAGGCGGCGCTCACCGGGAACGAGGTCCAGGCCGCGGACGTCTTCACCACGGACCCGACCATCGTCAAGGAGAAGTTCGTCGTCCTGAAGGACCCGGAGAACCTCTTCGGTTTCGCCAACGTGACCCCGCTGGTCCACCAGGACGCCCTCCCCCAGGAGGGCGTCGACGCGCTCAACGCGGTCTCCGCCGCGCTGGACACCGAGACCCTGCTCGACCTCGACGCCCAGGTCCAGTTGGAGAAGAAGGACCCCCTGGACGTGGCGAAGGCCTGGCTGAAGTCGGCCGGACTGGACTGACCCCGCGCGGGGTGCGGTGAACGGGCCGCACCCCCTGCGCCGTTCACCGTTCTGGGGCCGCCTGCGAGATCAGCCGGTCGAGCAGGGCGATCAGTACGTCCCTGGACGACTCGCGCTCCCGCGCGTCGCAGAGCAGCACCGGCACGCCCTCCGGCAGGGTCAGTGACTCCCGGATGTCCTCGACCGGGTAGGGGTGCTTCCCGTGGAAGCCGTTCGCGGCGACGACGAACGGGATGCCCCGGCGCTCGAAGAAGTCGATCGCGGCGAAACTGGACTCGGGTCTGCGCACATCGATCAGGACCACCGCGCCGAGTGCGCCGAGGGCCAGGTCGTTCCACATGAACCAGAACCGCTGCTGGCCCGGCGTACCGAAGAGGTACAGCACCAGGTCGTCGGAGACGGTGATCCGGCCGAAGTCCATCGCCACCGTGGTGTCACGTTTTTCCTCGATGCCCTCGAGGTCGTCGATGCCCAGGCCCGCCATGGTCAGCGGCTCCTCGGTGCGCAGCGGGGCGATCTCGCTGACCGAGCCGACCAGGGTGGTCTTGCCCACGCCGAAGCCCCCGGCGATCAGGATCTTGACCGTGTCGGGTGCCGAACGCCCGGTGGGTGCCTGAGCGGTGGTGTCAGAGCCGGCCAAGTCCGTCCCTCACTTTCTGCAGCAGAGCCAGGTCCGGGGTGCTGCGGGTGACGTGGTGCGGCGGGCGGACCGTGATCCGGCTCGCCTCCAGCAGGTCGCAGAGCATGATGACGACCACGCTCATCGGGAGGTCGAGGCGGGCGGCGATCTCCGCCACCGCGACGGGTTCCGAGCACAGCCGCAGGATGCGGAGGTGCTCGGGCTGCGGCCGGGCGGCCGCCTCGGGCTGCGGATCGACCGCCGTCACCGTGGTGATGAGTGTGAAGTCGGCGCGGCTGGGCCGCGTCCGGCCACCGGTCAGGGTGAACGGTCGGACGAGCCGGCCCGCGACATCGCCTCCGCCCACCTCACGCGCCGGAGTCGACGGCGGAGCCTGCCGTGTCCCGGGGCGCCGCGCTGAGGTGTTCGCCGATCTTCTTCACCAGCATGTTCATCTGGTAGGCGACCACGCCGACGTCCGCGTCCGGTCCGGTCAGCACCACGAGATGGGCGCCCGGACCGGCCGAGGTGAGGATCAGATAGCTGTTGGCCATCTCGATGAGCGCCTGGCGTACCGGGCCGCCGCGGAAGTCCATGCTGACGCCCTTGCTGAGGCTCATCAGCCCGGACGCGGTGGCCGCCAGACGCTCCGCGTCGTCACGCAGGAACCCGGTGGACTTGCTGACCACCAGACCGTCCTCGGACAGCACCACGGCCTGGTTCACCTCGGCGACCCGCTCCACGAGTCCGGTGAGCAGCTGATCGAGCTGGGTGTGAGTGGCGGGTACGGGGCGTGTCATTTCTGTGTTCCTTCGTCGGCGTTCAGCGGTCGGAGGGCGGATTCGGGAGCTCTCGGGGGCCGGCGGGGGCCCCGGAGGAGGCCGTCGTGCCGGTGGTGGCGGACGGTGGTGCGGCATCGTCGTCGGCACGGGCGTCGTCGCTGTCCGCACGTGCCCGGGACGTGCCGCGCTGGAAGCCGCCCAGGGAGGACGCCGCGTCTTCCGCCGTGAAGTCCCCGGAGTCGTGCTCGGTGACGGACGCCGCCACCTCCTCCCGCAGTTCGGCGGCCAGGCTGGTCTGCGGCACCCGGCGGGGGAGCGGGGTGAGCCCGCTGTGCCCGGGCGCGGTCGTGGCCGGGCGGGGAGCGGTCCGTACGGCGGCACCGGGCCGGGACGGCGCCGTACCCGCGGCCGCGTCGGTCGTGCCGGTCGCATCGGCCGCATCGGTCGCGGGGGGCCGGGCACCCGCAGCGTTCTCGGGTTCCGCGGCGTCCTCGGCGTCCTTGGTGTCCTTGGTGTCCTCGGCGTCCGCCGTGTCCGTGGTGCCGGTGGTGGCCGCCCGGTCCGGGCCGGCCGCCGTGCGGTGTCCGTTCACCCCGACGGTGGGGGCGGCCTCGGCCCCGTGCGGCGCGTCGCACACCACGATCGTGTGCGGGAGCAGCACGATCGCCGTCGTCCCGCCGTACGGCGACGGGCGCAGGGTGACGGCGATGCCGTGCCGGTGGGCCAGCTGGGAGATCACGAACATGCCGAGCCGCAGGTCGTCGGCGAGGGCCACCACGTCGAACTGCGGTGGCTTGGCCAACTGGGCGTTCATCGAGGCGTAGTCGTCCTCGGACATGCCGAGTCCCCGGTCCTCGACCTCGACGGCGAGGCCCTTGGCCACCATCGCGGCACGCACCCCGACGGGGCTCGGGGCGGGCGAGTACACCGTCGCGTTGTCGATCAGCTCGGCCAGCAGGTGGATCACGTCGGCCACCGCGGGCGGAGCCAGCGCCACCTCCTCGTCGGTGTGCACCTCCACCCGCTGGTACTCGGCGACTTCACCGACGGCGCTGCGCAGGATGTCGATCAGTGCGACCGGTTCGCTCCACGAACGGCCGGGCCGCTCACCGCTGACGATGACCAGGTTCTCCTCGTAGCGGCGCAACTGGCTTGCCGTGGAGTCCAGTTCGTACAGTCCCTTGAGGACCTCGGGGTCGGTGTGCCGGCGTTCCAGCGCGTCGAGCTTGCTGAGCTGGAGGTTGACGAGGTTCTGGCTCTGCCGTGCGATGCCCAGGATGATCTTCTGGAACCCGCGTCTGGTGTCGGCGAGTTCGACCGCCGTGTGCACCGCGGTGCGCTGCGCGGTGTTGAACGCCTGGGCGACCTGGCCGAGTTCGTCGTGGCCGTAGTCCAGGGGAGTGGTCGCCGACTCGGCGTCGACCTTCTCGCCCCGCTCCAGCCGGGCCACCACGTCGGGCAGCCGTTCCTCGGCGAGGCTGAGGGTGGCCATCCGCAGGCCGTGCAGCCGGCGGGACAGCGAGCGGGTGATCCGCCACGACACGCCGACACACACCAGCAGCGCCAGCAGTCCGCCGACGCTCAGCGAGGCGGCGGTCAGCAGCAGGCTGCGGGCCTCGTCGGAGGTGCGGGTGAGCAGCGCGTCGGTCTGCTCCCGGACCATGGCGGAGTACTCCGCGGCGATTTTGTCCATGGCGACGTTCCACCGCTGCTGCGCGTCCGGCAGGTCGATCCTGCCGTTTTCGCCGGTGGGGTGGGTCGCGAGGACCTGGTCCTCGATCTCCTCCAGGGTGCGCCATTCGGCGCTCCGCTGGATCCGCTCAGCCTGCGCCTTGGTGCTGCCGCGCAGGGAGGGCAGGATCTGGTCCTTGATCAGCCAGCGGCGGGTGTGGACCAGCTCCGCGAAGTCGAACCACGCCTCCTCGTCGATCTGCCCGGACGGCCAGGCCAGGGTGAGCCGTGTGTCCGCCTGGGAGACCAGTTCCGCCGCGTGTTCCAGCGCGACCAGCGGCCCGGCCTGCGAGGTCAGGTCGCCGTCGTCGACCTGCGAGAGTTCCTGGAAGGCGTGGATCTGGTCGTCGATGATCCAGGTGTACTGGTCGAGTGCCTGCTCGGCGGTGATCTCCGTGGGGTTGTCCATCTGGTCCCGGTAGTACTCCAGGCTGCCCACCGAACCGAGCACCGAGTACAGCTGGTCCGACACACGCGCCGGTGCCTCGGCGATCGCGTCGGCCTGCCCGACCACCTTCGCCACCGCCGCGTCGGTCATCCTGCGCTGCACCTCGAGGGCGGTACGGGAGGTCCGGGAGGTCCCCGGCGTGGCCAGCCAGGCGGCGGACAGACTCCGCTCCCGCTGCAACGCGAGGGTCGCCTCGGTGCCCATCGCACCGGTCGACCGGCTCAACTCCGTCTGCGCACGGAGCTGAAGCCCCTCCGAGAACATCTGGATCGTCGTCACACCCCACATGGCGGCGAGGGTGACGCTGGGCACCAGAGCCAGGAGGACCAGTGAGAGACGTATGGAGCCGAGACGGCGCCGGGCGCCTGTCCGTGGAGACATCGTCGTCCTAGAGCGGTCGGATCAGCGGGGATTGCGGGTGCGGAGCAGTCGGGAACAGGCTGCGGACGGGTGGGCCGGACGCACGTCCGGTCACTCCCGGGTGATGCGCGGGAGGTCGTCCGCACACGTGACCGTACAGCCCGTGCGTAACCGAGTCCTTGGGTACGTTCTCACCGGATGCGACCGTCACCGGGTTCCGTTGGCGGCGAACCCTGCGACCGAGGCGGCGTTGGTCTTCGTGACGAACGCCGGCCCGGTGAGCACGGGAGACACCCCGCCGCCGCTGATGTTGCCGTTGGTCCGGTACAACCACAGCGCGTCCACGGCGAGATAGCCCTGGAGGTAGGGCTGCTGGTCGACGGCGAACTGGATGTCACCCCGGCGGACGGCGTCCACCAGGTCCTTGTTGAGATCGAAGGTGGCCACGCGCGCCCCGGTGTCCGCCTTCTTGGCGGCGTCGGCCACGATGAGGGCCTCCTGCGCGCCGTTGGCGACCACCTCGTCGATGGTCGGGTCCTGGCGCAGCCGGGCGGTGACGATGCCGGAGACGGCGCGTTCGTCGGTACCGTCCACGTAGAGGTTCTCGATCTCTCCGTCGAACGTCTTCCGCATGCCGGCGCAGCGCGCCTCCAGCCCGACGTTGCCCCGCTCGTGGATGACGCAGAGGGCGTGCTCGGCCTTCAGCTCGTTCAGCTTGTTGCCGACGGCCTGGCCCGCGACGCCGTCGTCCTGACCGAAGTACCCCAGCAGCCCCGTCGACTTCCAGGCGCCGATACCGGAGTTGAGTCCGACCACGGGGATGCCCGCCTCGCGTGCCTCCTTCACCGCGCCCTTCATCGCCTGCGGTTTGGCCAGCGTGAGGGCGATGCCGTCCACCTTGTCGCGGACCGCGTCGCGCACCAGCTCGGCCTGGCCGCCCGGGTCCGCGTCGCTCACATAGGTGAGGTCGATGCCGTCCTTCGCCGCGGCGGCCTCGGCGCCCTTGCGCACCCTGTCCCAGAAGGCGTCCCCCTCACTGCCGTGCGTCACCAGCACGACCCTCATCCCGTCACCGGCCGCGCCCGCGCTCCCGGAGTCCGAGGAGTCGCCGGCCACGTCGAAGACGGAGCAGCCGGTCACCAGCAGGCCGACGGCTGCCGCGAGCACGGCCGGGCGGACGGGCCGTCTCGGGGAACCGTGGGACGGGGGACGAGTGTTCATGAGGGAGCGGACCTCGCTGTACGGCCGAGCAAGTGAGGAGACGGAAGCAGGGGCGGAGTCGCGGGGGTGTTACGCCGACCGGGTGACTCTCGCTGGCCGGAGCCAATCGCGTCGCACCACTGGTAGTCAAGTGAGGGACCACGTGAAGTGAGACGCCGCTGCCGCATTGTGATGAACGGTGAGTTCCGAGGTGACAGGGGTGACCGCCCCCTTCTCCCCGCCAACCGCGCGGCCGGTACGGAACCCGGACGGGCCCGCCCGACAGGCGCGGACGGACGTGCTCCGGATCAACCCCGAAAGATTTCTGGGTTGTTGGCGGGACACGGTGACACATCGCGACGATTTCCGCCCGGAACCGCCCGCCGTTCTCTTCTGCCGAGGCAGCTGCCACACTCGGATACCGGACGTGCTGTTTTCTTTCCGCGTCCGAACTTGAATTGCCGGATGTGTACCACATCACGGGACGAACCGCTGGAACGAACGCCGCCACAGGGTGAGTTATCGTGTGCGAGAGGTAGAAACAAACGGCATGACCCGTTCCTTTCCGGCTCAGGAGTTCAGTCGATGGCGAGGCAGGTACGCGCCGAGCAGACCCGCGCGACGATCATCACGGCCGCCGCCGATCTGTTCGACCGGCAGGGGTACGAATCGACGAGTCTCAGCGACATCGTCGAGCACGCCCGTGTCACCAAGGGAGCCCTGTACTTCCACTTCGCCGCGAAGGAGGACCTGGCCCACGCGATCCTGGAGCTCCAGTCCGCCACCTGCCGACGACTGGCCAGGGACACCGAGACCCGCGGCCACACCTCCCTGGAGGCGCTGATGCGCCTCACCTTCTGCATAGCCCGCCTGTCGGCCGAGGACCCCGTGCTGCGGGCGGGGCTCCGGCTCGCCACGGGGGGCACCCGGCCGCGCCCTCCGCTCAGTCACCCCTTCGCCGAGTGGACGGACATCGTCACCGCCCGGCTCCTCGGCGCGGTCAAGGAGGCCGACGTCAACCCGGAGGTCGACATCGAGGTCGTGGCCCACTCCCTCGTCTGCTTCTTCATCGGCACCCGGGTCGTGGGCCGGTCCCGGGAACCCGTCGCCCGGCAGCCCCGCCGCACCGCGGAGATGTGGCAGATCCTCATCAGGGGCCTGGTGCCGGTGACCCGCAGGGCGCGCTATCTCAGCCTGGCCGCACGGCTGGAGCGGGAGATCGCCCCGGTGTGACCCGCCCGGCCGTCCCCGCCGGTGCGGCCGGTCACACCGGCCGGCGCCGCGCGTTACGGTGAGCCGCATGCCCGACACCCCCACCGCTCCCGTGCTTCTCGGCAACCGGCCCGGCTCGTTCCCGCACGGCGTGCTCGCCGAGCGGCACCCCGCGATCATCCGGCAGGTGCGCGACGCCTTCCCCTACGAGCCCGCGCAGCGGCACGCGCTCGACGCGCTGCTGGCCAACTGCACCGAAGGCGCGATCGAGGCGCTCCCCGCCGACGCCCACGACCGGGACCGCTGGAGGGCCTGGGGGATGGACACGTACACCGGACAGTCCTGGTACGACGTGCCCTGGCTGTGGTCCGAGAGCTGGTTCTATCGTCAACTGCTGGAAGCCGTCGGTTACTTCGGCCCCGGCCCCTGGCAGGGCATCGACCCCTTCCGCCCCTCCAAGCTCGCCGAACTCGACTCGTCCGAGACAGATGAGGAACTCGCCGCGCTCGACGACCTCGCCGGGCGGCCCGTGGACGAACGGGGCCGGGCCCTGCTGCACGGCTCCCTCTGGGGAAACCGCGCCGACCTCGGCTTCCGGCTGTCCGCCGAGGGAACCGACCTCGCGGCGGCCGTTCCCGCGCTGGTGGCCGACGACAGCGAGCGCCTGTGGTCGCTGCTGGACCCCTCCCACGCGGGCCCGACGAGCACCCTGGTGCTGGTCGCCGACAACGCCGGCCGCGAACTCGTCCCCGATCTGCTGCTCATCGACCACCTGCTGGCCCACGGGCACATCGGCCGGGTGGTGCTGCACGTCAAGCCGTACCCGTACTACGTCTCCGACGCCACCACCGCCGACGTCGTCGACGCGCTGCGTCGGCTGACCGACGCCGGGGCGGCAGCGGCCGGTCACGGGCGCCGGCTCCGGGACGCCCTCGCCGACGGACGGCTCGCCCTGCGCGCGCACCCCTTCTCCTGCTCCCCGCTGCCCTACGAGGAGATGCCGGACGACCTCCGCGCCGACTTCGCCCGGGCCGCCGTCACCATCGTCAAGGGAGACCTCAACTACCGTCGTCTGGTGGGCGACCGGCAGTGGCCGCCGACCACGCCGTTCGCGGAGGTCACCGGGTACCTCCCGGGGCCGGTCGCCGCCCTGCGCACCCTGAAGTCCGACGTCGTCACCGGCCTGGCCCCCGGTACGGAGGAGGCGCTGGTCGCGGCCGAGGAGCAACGCTGGCGCACCAGCGGCACCCACGCGCTGATCCAGGTGCGGCCATAGCACGCCCCGCCCCGTTTTCGGCGCACAGGCGGGGTTTCACGCGATGGTGTGATCATGGACGGGCCGGTGGATGCCGCCACGGGCCCACGGGTAGTGCCCGGCCATGTCTTCAGTGTCCTCGGCGTCCTCAGCGTCCTCGGCGAGTCAGCCGTTCGAACTTCCGCACTTCTACCTGCCGCACCCCGCGCGGCTGAACCCGCATCTCGATCAGGCCCGCGCCCACTCGTCGGTGTGGGCACGCGAGATGGGCATGCTGGAGGGCTCCGGAGTATGGAACCAGGCCGACCTCGACGCGCACGACTACGGCCTGCTCTGCGCCTACACCCATCCCGACTGCGACGGGCCCGCCCTCTCCCTCATCACCGACTGGTACGTGTGGGTCTTCTTCTTCGACGACCACTTCCTGGAACTGTTCAAACGCAGCCAGGACCGTGAGGGCGGCAAGGCCCACCTGGACCGGCTGCCGCTGTTCATGCCGCTGGACCCCGCGACCCCGGTCCCCGAGCCGCGGAACCCGGTCGAGGCGGGCCTCGCCGACCTGTGGGCGCGCACGGTACCCGCGATGTCCCAGGACTGGCGCGCCCGGTTCGCCCTCGCCACGGAGCACCTCCTCAACGAGTCGCTGTGGGAGCTGTCCAACATCAACGAGGGGCGGATCGCCAACCCCGTCGAGTACATCGAGATGCGCCGCAAGGTGGGCGGCGCCCCCTGGTCGGCGGGGCTCGTCGAGTACGCGACGGCCGAAGTGCCCGCCGCCGTCGCCGGGTCCAGGCCGCTGCGGGTGCTGATGGAGACGTTCTCCGACGCCGTGCACCTGCGCAACGACCTGTTCTCCTACCAGCGCGAGGTCGAGGACGAGGGCGAGAACAGCAACGGCGTGCTCGTCCTGGAGACCTTCTTCGGCTGCACCACGCAGGAGGCCGCCGACACCGTCAACGACATCCTCACCTCGCGGCTGCACCAGTTCGAGCACACCGCGTTCACCGAAGTGCCCGCGGTCGCCCTGGAGCAGGGCCTCGCCCCGCACGAGGTCGCGGCCGTGGCGGCGTACGCGAAGGGGCTGCAGGACTGGCAGTCCGGCGGTCACGAATGGCACCTGCGCTCCAGCCGGTACATGAACGAGGGCGCGCGGCGGACCGGCCCGTGGGCGGGCCCGACCGGGCCCGGTACCTCGGCCGCCGACGTGCGGGGGCTGCTCGCCGCGGGTGCGGTGGGAGCACCTCCCACGCCGTCCGGGCAGTGGGGGAGGCTGCGGGCCCACACCCATGTGCCGTACCAGAAGGTGGGCCCGTCCCTGATCCCCGACATCCGGATGCCGTTCCCGCTGGAGCTCAGCCCGCACCTCAACACCTCCCGGAGCACCCTCGCCGACTGGTGCCGGCGGACGGGCATCCTCGCCGAAGGCGTGTGGGACGAGGACAAGCTCGCCGCCTACGACCTCGCGCTGTGCTCGGCCGGACTCGACCCGGACGCCACTCCCGAGGCGCTCGACCTCAGCGCCCAGTGGCTCGCCTGGGGCACGTACGGCGACGACTACTACCCGCTGGTCTACGGACACCGCCGCGACCTGGCCACCGCGCGGCTGACCACGGCACGCCTGTCGGACTGCATGCCCGTCGACGGCGAGCCGGTGCCCCCGGCGGCCAACGCCATGGAGCGGGCCCTGACCGACCTGTGGGCACGCACCACGGCGGCCATGACGCCCGAGGAGCGGGCCGTCCTGAAGAAGGCCGTGAACGACATGACCGAGAGCTGGTTGTGGGAACTGGCCAACCAGATGCTGCACCGCGTGCCCGACCCGGTCGACTACCTGGAGATGCGCCGGCAGACCTTCGGTTCCGACCTCACGCTCGGTCTGTGCCGGATGGGCCACGGTCCCGCCGTCCCGCCCGAGGTCTACCGCAGCGGCCCGGTCCGCTCCCTGGAGAACGCGGCCATCGACTACGCCTGCCTGCTGAACGACGTCTTCTCGTACCAGAAGGAGATCGAGTACGAGGGCGAGATCCACAACGCGATTCTCGTCGTGCAGACCTTCTTCGGCTGCGACTACCCAAGGGCCCTCGGCATCGTCCACGATCTGATGAGCCGTCGCCTGGACCAGTTCGAGCATGTCGTGGAGCACGAACTGCCCGTGCTGTACGAGGACTTCGAACTCCCTGCGGAGGCCCGGGCGATCATGCGGGACTATGTGCTGGACCTGCGGAACTGGCTGGCGGGCATCCTGAACTGGCACCGGAGCGTGGACCGCTACAAGGACGAGTGGCTCTCGGGCCGGGTCCACGGCTTCCTGCCGGACCGCACACCCCCGCTGCCCGTGCTTTCCCTCCTCTGAGGGAAGCCGGTCCCAAGCCGCAACGCCGGGCGGGATTCCCCGCCCTCTCCACCCCTCACCCCCTCGACCCCTCGACCTCTTCTGCGCCGTCCGCGCCGTCCGCGCCGTCCGCGCCCGTCGTCGCCGGGTTCGGCGTACTCGGCGGGCCCGGTCCGGGGGAGAGAAGGCGACACGCCCGGCTGAACGCGGCGGACCGGCTCGCGCGGCCCTCTTCCGCCGGGCAGGATGCTGCCCATGTCCACACGTAGCGGAACGTAACCGTACGTATCCCGCAGATGTGTCCCGGGAGGCCCGGATGACCGCCGGTACGCTCGCCCCCTTCACCGCCGAGGGCTCCGTCGCCCGTATGGAGGGCGTACGGAAAGCGGTCATAGTGGACTGAGTGGCCCCAGACGTCCCGCAACGTCCATCGAACGACACCAGGCGCGACCATGACCCAGGCACCGACACCCACCCCGGACACCGTCCGCCGACTGGTCCGTACCCTCCTGGAGCACGAGGGGGGAGGCGCGGACCCCGCCGCCGGACCGGACGGAGTGGACGTGCGGCCCGTCGGCGAGGGCGCCGAACCCGCCACCTGGTGGGTCGGCACCCGCCATGTGCTGCGGCTGGCCCCCGACCGGGCGGCGAGCGCACGCAGGCGCCGCGAGCTGCGGCTGCGCGAACTCGTCCGGCCGCACGTCCCGGTCGCGGTGCCGTCGAGCGCGGCGCACGGCGAGTGGGCGCCCGGCCTGGTCTGCACCCTGGACACCAGGCTGCCCGGCGGGTCGGCGGAGGAGCACCGGGTGTCCGCCGGGGGCGAGGCCGACCTGGCCGCGCTGCTCACCGGGCTGCGCGAGGTGCCGGTGCGGCAGGCGGAGACGCTGGGCGTGCCGCGGGTCCCCCCTCGCTCCCTGGAGTCCCTGCGCCGGGCCGCCGGACAGGCCGCCGAACGGCTCGCCGAGGCCGACGAGTTCGCCTCCGGTCGGCTGCGGCAGCTCACCCCGTCCGCCGCCGTCCAGCTCGTCGCCCAGCCCGCCTCGGCGGTCCTCGTCCACCACGCCCTCACCGGCGCGCATCTCGTGGTCAGTGCCGAAGGCCGGGTACGCGGTGTCCTCGGCTGGGCGGAAGCGGTGATCGGCGACCCCGCCGAGGACATCGCCGGTCTGGCGTGCGCCGTGGGCTCCCCGGCCGCCGTACGCGCCGCCACCCTCGCCGGCTACGGCGCCCGCCCCTGTCTGCGCGGGCTCTGGCTGGCCCGTTGCGACAGCGTCCTGCGCCTCGCCGAGACGCTCGGCGGCAGGGGCACCGACCCGCTGCCGCTGCTGCGGGTCCGGCTGCGCCGGGCCTGGGAGGCGATCCTCCTGGAGCGGGTGACGGACCTCCGCGGCACCGACGACATGCCCTGAAGACATGCCCGGGGGCACGCCCGGCCGCCGGGGCCCGACGCCCCGGCGCTCACCGATAGGAAGGCCCGGCTCGGGGAACCGGTACCGAGTGGGACGACACGGCAAACACTCGGGGCAAGGCGCCCCCACCGGGGCCGTCCACCTGAAAGAGTCGTGTCCATGCAGGTCTGGCCTGGCGAGGCGTATCCCCTCGGTGCCACGTACGACGGCGCCGGAACGAATTTCGCGGTCTTCACGGAGGCCGCGGACCGAGTAGAGCTGTGTCTGCTGCACGACGACGGCTCCGAGACGGCGGTCGAACTGCGCGAGAGCGACGCGTTCGTGCGGCACGCGTACCTGCCCGGCGTCATGCCCGGACAGCGCTACGGCTTCCGTGTGCACGGGCCGTACGCCCCCGAACGGGGGCTGCGCTGCAACTCGGCGAAGCTGCTGCTCGATCCGTACGCGCGTGCGATCAGCGGGGCGGTCCGCTGGGGCGAGGAGGTGTACGGCTACCACTTCGACGCGCCCGAACGGCGCAACGACCTGGACTCGGCGCCGCACACGATGACGTCGGTCGTGGTCAACCCGTACTTCGACTGGGGCGACGACCGGCTGCCCCGGACGGAGTACCACCACACGGTGATCTACGAGGCGCACGTGAAAGGTCTCACCATGCGCCATCCGGGGCTGCCGGAGGAGCTGCGCGGCACCTACGCGGGCCTCGCGCACCCGGCGCTGATCGAGCACCTGACCGAACTCGGTGTGACGGCACTGGAACTGATGCCGGTTCACCAGTTCGTGAACGACCACCGGCTGGTGGACATGGGCCTGAACAACTACTGGGGCTACAACACCATCGGTTTCTTCGCCCCGCACAACGCCTACGCGTCCTGGGGCGACCGCGGTCAGCAGGTGCTGGAGTTCAAGTCGGCGGTGAAGGCGCTGCACGAGGCCGGTATCGAGGTCATCCTCGACGTCGTCTACAACCACACCGCCGAGGGCAACCACCTGGGCCCGACGCTGTCCTTCAAGGGCATCGACAATCCGAGCTACTACCGGCTGGGACACGACAGGCGTCACTACACCGACACGACGGGGACGGGGAACTCCCTGCTCATGCGGTCCCCGCACGTACTGCAGATGATCATGGACTCGCTGCGGTACTGGGTCACCGAGATGCACGTCGACGGGTTCCGCTTCGACCTCGCGGCGACCCTGGCGCGGCAGTTCCACGAGGTGGACCGGCTCTCGTCGTTCTTCGACCTGGTGCAGCAGGACCCGGTGGTCTCCCAGGTGAAGCTGATCGCCGAGCCGTGGGACGTGGGCGAGGGCGGCTACCAGGTGGGCAACTTCCCGCCGCTGTGGACCGAGTGGAACGGCAAGTACCGGGACACCGTGCGGGACCTGTGGCGTGGCGAGCCGCGCACGCTCGCGGAGTTCGCCTCCCGGCTGACCGGCTCCTCCGACCTGTACCAGGACGACGGGCGGCGCCCGCTGGCCTCGATCAACTTCGTGACCTGCCACGACGGCTTCACCCTGCACGACCTCGTCTCGTACGACGACAAGCACAACGCGGCCAACGGCGAGGACAACCGGGACGGCGAGAGCCACAACCGGTCCTGGAACTGCGGCGCCGAGGGCGGGACCGACGACCCGGAGGTGCTGCGGCTGCGGGCCCGGCAGATGCGGAACTTCATCGCGACGCTGATGCTCTCCCAGGGCGTGCCGATGATCAGTCACGGCGACGAGGTCGCCCGCACCCAGCACGGCAACAACAACGCCTACTGCCAGGACAACGAGCTGGCCTGGATCGACTGGCCCGCGGAGCCGGACCAGCGGGATCAGCAGGACCAGTTGCTGGCCTTCACCCGTGCGATGGTGTGGCTGCGCAAGAACCATCCGGTCTTCCGCAGGCGCCGCTTCTTCCACGGACGGCCGGTGGAGGGCACCCACGACGACCTGTCCGACATCGCCTGGTTCACTCCGGAGGGGGCGGAGATGACCCAGCGGGACTGGGACTCGGCGCGGGCCTCGGCGCTGACGGTGTTCCTCAACGGCAACGCGATCTCGGAACCCGGCCGGCGCGGCGAACGCATCACGGACGACTCGTTCCTGCTGATGTTCAACGCCTCCCCCTGTCCGCTGGAGTTCGTGGTACCGGTCGACCACGGCCGGCAGTGGCAGGTCGTGGTCGACACCGCCCGCGAGGACTGCGTGCCGCCGGGCACCGGCCCGAAGGTGCGGGCCGGCGCCCGGCTGCCGCTGACCGACCGCAGCCTGACGGTGCTTCAGCGGCCCGCCTAGGCCGGCCCGCCGGGCCGGCCCGCTCAGGCCGGTCCGGCGGCAGCCGGGTCACTGATGACAGGAAGGGCGGCAGGGCGGGTACGTACGTCTGCATGACCCCTGAGCGACCCGACCCCGCGGTCCCCACCGCCACCTATCGGCTGCAGCTGCGGCCCGACTTCCCGTTCGCGGCCGCGGCGGCCGCGGTGCCGTACCTGGCCTCGCTCGGGGTGTCGCATCTGCACCTGTCCCCCGTCCTGGAGGCGGTGCCGGGCTCACCGCACGGCTACGACGTGGTGGACCACGCGCGCGTGCGTGCGGAGCTGGGCGGCGAACAGGCGCTGCGATCCCTGTCGCGCACCGCGCGGGAGCACGGGCTCGGCCTGGTCGTGGACATCGTCCCGAACCACATGGCGATGTCCCCGCGCCACAACCGCGCCCTGTGGGAGGTGCTGCGCGAAGGGCCCGCGTCGCGCCACGCGCGGTGGTTCGACATCGACTGGGAGGCCCAGGGCGGCCAGGTGCTGCTGCCGGTGCTGGGCGGGCCGCTCGGCGCGGAGGCCGACCGGCTGAAGGTCGACGGCGACGTGCTGCGCTACCACGACCACGCGTTCCCGCTGCGCGAGGGCACCGCCCACCTGCCGCTGCCGCAGCTGCTGGACGCCCAGTGGTACCGCCCGGTGTGGTGGCGTCTGGCCCGTACGGAACTCAACTACCGGCGGTTCTTCAGCATCTCCGAGCTGATCGGGGTACGGGTCGAGGACCCGGAGGTGTTCGAGGCCACCCATGCCGAGATCCTCCGGTTGCTGCGCGAGGGCGTGGTCGACGGGCTGCGCGTCGACCACCCGGACGGGCTCGCCGACCCGGACGGGTATCTGCGGCGGCTGCACGCGGCGACCGAGGGCCGCTGGACGGTGGTGGAGAAGATCCTGTCCGACGGTGAGCCGCTGCCCGCCTCCTGGCCGGTCGCCGGCACCACCGGCTACGACGCCCTGCGGCACGTGGACGGCCTGTTCACCGACCCGGCGGGGTTCGGGGAGCTGCTCGGCCAGTACCGGCGGTTCGCGGCGCCGCAGACGGACCGGGGCGGCGAGTGGGCGGCGACGGTACGGCGGGCCGCGTACAAGGTGCTCACGCACGAGCTGGCCGCCGAGGTGGACCGGCTGACCCGGGTGACGCACCGCCTGTGCGCCGGCTCGCCCGCGCCCGCGCTGCGCGACCGCGCGCCCTGGGCGCTGCGCACCGCGCTCCAGGAGCTGCTGGTCCGGCTCGAGGTGTACCGGACCTACACCTCCGTGGACCCGGCCGGCGTGGTCACCGAGGAGGCGGCGGCCGCGGCACGGCTCGCGTTCGCCGTGCCCGAGGAGGCCGGGGCGGTGGACGTCGTACGGGACCTGGTGCTCGGGCGGTACGGCGACGGGCCGGAGCAGACGGAGTTCCGTACGCGGTTCGCGCAGACGGCGTCGGCGCTGCGGGCCAAGTCGGTGGAGGACACGGCGTTCTACCGCTATGTGCCGCTGCTGTCGGCGACGGAGGTGGGCCAGGACCCCGGCGCCCCGGCGGTGTCCCCGGAGCGGTTCCACGCGTACTGCGCGCGCGTACAGCGCGACTGGCCGGCGACGGGGACGGTGGTCTCGACGCACGACACCAAGCGCAGCGCCGACGTGCGGGCCGCGCTCCAGGTGCTCACCGAGTGCCCGCGGCGCTGGGCGGACGTCCTGACGGAGGTGACCCGCACCGGCGGGGGCGTGCCGGACGCGCAGCTGGCCTGGGCGGCCTGGCAGACGGTGTTCGGGCTGGGCCCGGCGGACCCGGAGCGGGTGGCGGGGGCGCTGCTCAAGCATGTGCGCGAAGCGGGGCTCCACACGAGCTGGACGGAGCAGGAGCCGCCGTACGAGGAGGCGGTGGCCCGGTTCGTGACGGCGGGGCCGTGCGGGGCGCCGGGGGAACGGGTGACGGCGCTGCGGGCCTCGCTCGAGCCGCACATCCACGCGAACGTGCTGGGCACCGCCCTGGTCCATCTGACGATGCCGGGCGTACCCGACGTCTACCAGGGCACCGAGTTCGAGTACCGGGCCCTGGTGGATCCCGACAACCGGCGCGCGGTGAGCTTCCCGGACGGCGAGCCGTCCGACCCGGACACGGGCGTCGGCAAGGACGCGGTGACGCGGGCCGCGCTGCGGCTGCGGGCGCGGCGGCCCGAGGCGTTCGGCGACACGGCGTCGTACGAGCCGCTGGCCGCCGAGGGGCCCGGAGCCGCGCACTGTGTGGCGTTCGTGCGCTCCGGTGCGGTGCTGACCGCCGTGACCCGGCTGTCGCTGCGGCTGGTGGAGGCGGGCGGCTGGCGGGAGACCCGGCTGGCGCTGCCCCCCGGCCGGTGGGCCGACGTACTGGAGCCCGGCCGGGAGTTCACGGGGCACGCGCGCGCGGCGGAGCTGTTCGAGCGGTCGCCGGTGGCGCTGCTGGAGCACGTCGCACGTCCCCCGGGGCCTTCCCCGTCGAACCCTTGACACCGTTCCGCGGCCGTGGGGTACTGCGCAGTGCGACGCTTGGTCGATGACTGGGGACGACTGGGGACGACTGGGGACGACGGGGGGTGGGTCTCCTGCCGGAGCTGCGCTATCCGACGGTGGCCGAACTGCTGGCCTCCGCACGTGCGCTGACGGTCCAACGTCCCGGTCTGAGCGTCCTGCGGCAGGTGGGGGCCTCCCGCGCGGGGCGGCCGCTGCACCTGCTGTCCGTGGGCCACGCCCGGCGTGCCGTGCTGGTGGTCGCCGGCGCCCATGCCAACGAACCGGCCGGCGGGGGCACCCTGCTCGCGCTGGCCCGGCGGGTCCTGGTGGAGAGCGAGCTGCGCAACGGCACGTCCTGGCACTTCCTGCTGTGTGCGGACCCCGACGGGGCGAGCCTCCACAGGACGTCGCCGTCGCACAGCCTGTACGACTACCACCTGGGTTTCTTCCGTCCCCAGGGATCGGAACAGCCGGAGTGGGCGCCGTCGGTGCTGCCGCCCGGCCGGCTGCCGCCCGAGACCCGGGCCCTGACCGGGGTCATCGACGAGCTGCGGCCCTACCTCCAGGTGTCGCTGCACGGGACCGATCTGGGCGGCAGCTGGGTCCAGTTGACGAGGGACGTGCCGGGGCTCGCCGAGCCGTTCGCCAAGTCGGCCGCGGAGCTGCACATTCCGGTGGAGACCGGCGCCTCGGACGCGGCCGGCTGGCCGGTGTCCGGCCCCGGGGTGCGGGTGATGCCCGCCCCGGGGGCCGGGCCGGCGTACCCGAGCCTGCCGGACGACGCACGGCACAGCACCTGGTACCGCGCTCACCGGTACGGCGGTCTGACAGCGGTCGTCGAGGTGCCGATGTGGGCCGCGGCCCTGGTGGACGATCCGGGCCCGCATCCGGCACCGGCGGCGGAGCTGCGGCGTCTCGCGGACCGGCTGCAGCGGGACGCGTGGAAGGTGCGGCAGGTGCTCGAGGAGGCGCGGCCCGGGGCCATGACGGGCGCCGGGGCCGCCGGCGGTCCGCTGCTGCGGGCGGCCACGTGGGGGCTGGAGCTGGTACCGGGACTGGCCGGCGACCTGATCCACACCCCGCCCGCGGACGGCACGAGGGCGTACGTGAGCAGCGTGGACGCGTTCACGCGCCGGGTGCCGCTGCGGGCGGCGGCGATGCTGCTGCGGGAGCTGCGGGAGACCGACGCGCACGCGGCGGCGCGTCTCGACCGGCTGGTCGCGTTGTGGAGCGACGCCTTCGCCGTGCACTTCCGGGCCCGCTGGGTGCCCGTGGAGCACCAGGTGGAGCACCAGGCCCGCACGGTCGTGGCGGCGGCACTGCACGCCCGCGCGTGACCGGGCGGCGCGCACCGGCGAGGAGAGGGGAGCCGGAGCGGACCGCCCCGGCTCCCCTCTCCCCGCCCACTTACCTGCTTGCCTACTTGCCTACGCCTCGTTCAGGGCGAACACGGAGCCGGTCCGGGCCCTCATCACGCACGCGTTCGGGAAGGTCTCCGTGTACTCGACCGGCTGCCCCCGCCACTGCCCGCGCGCGTGGGCGGTCACCGGGGCGTGGACCATCGTGCAGATGGTGTCCCGTGCCGGGATGTCGGAGATCCGCCCGTTCGCCGCGGCGAGTTCCGCGCAGGCGTCGGCGGCGCGCGGATGCCCCTGGGGCGGGTCGCAGCTGAGCACGGCGCCGGACTTCGTGCCGGTCCGGGTCTCGCCCCGGTCGACGCCGACGGCCAACCAGGTGTCGGGGGCGGCCGCGCCCCGGGGGCCCGCCTGCGCGGGCGCGGGCGCGGTGCAGACGAGGAGGGCGATCACCGCGAGCAGCGCGCCCCGTACCGCTTTCACTGAGGTGCACGTGGTGTACATGGTGTACGTCATTCCAGATGCATCGGCACGGCGGTGCCGGAACCCCAGCCCGGCTCACCCGAACGGGAACGTGCGACCGGAGACCGCCACGTCGCGCCGCGCCGCGCCGCGCTCAGTTCGCCGCGAGCCGGTACGTCATCCGCCCGAAGCCGACCTGGTCGCCCTCGCGGACGACGGCCGCGCCGACGACCCGACGCCCGTTCACCGTCGTGCCGTTGGTCGATCCGAGGTCCCGCAGCACCCACAGGCCGCCCTGCCGGTGGAGCTCCGCGTGCACCCGGGAGACCGTCTCGTGGTTGAGCCGCAGCCCGTTGGCGGGATCGCGTCCTATGCGCAGCGGGTGGCCGGTCGCCGGATGGGGCAGCAGCAGCTTCGGCAGCCGCTCGGCCCGCCACGCTCCGCGCAGCCGCACCGTGAACCCGGAGACCGCCTCCACGGAGGAGAACAGCACGCGTGAGAAGCGGCCCTCGGTGGGCAGGTCGGCGGTGAGCGGGGCGAGTTCCTCGGGAGACCGGGCGGCCAGGGCGAGTTCCATGCGCCGGATGAACGTGTCGTGGGACAGCCGTCCCACGGCGGCACCGTCCCGCAGCACCTTCAGCGCCTTGTCCCGTTCCACGTCGGAGATCCGCGCGGGGTACGTGTTGAACTCGAAGGACGACGTCACGCTGCTGATTGTCGGCCAGCGCGGGGCGGACTGTCCAGGAGACCGGAGAAGCGCCGTCCCGGCCGTCCCCACGGTTCCCGCACCTCCGGCGGCGACACCCGCCGCAAAAGGATCATTCTCCGGCGGATCGGTCTTCCATGCAGCACGATGGACGGGCTACATCACGGTGAGCAGACGAAGGGGAACCGTCCGTGCAGTTCGAGGTGTGGGCACCGCAGGCCGGCAGAGTGACGCTCCAGTGCGACGGCGTCACGCGCGCGTTGGCGCGCGATCCGGAACGGGAAGGGTGGTGGCGCGGGGAGGCCGACGCGCGCGACGGCTCCCGGTACGGCTTCTCCCTGGACGACGGGCCCGTGCTGCCCGATCCGCGCTCGCGACGGCAGCCGGAGGGGCCCGACGGCCCGAGCGCGGTCGTCGACCACGAGGCGTACGCCTGGCGCGCCGCGTGGGACGGGCGCCCGCTGCCCGGCGCCGTCCTGTACGAGCTGCATGTGGGCACGTACACGCGCGAGGGCACCTTCGACGCCGCCGCCGAGCGGCTGGAGCACCTCGCCGGACTGGGCGTCACCCATGTGCAGCTGATGCCGGTGTGCCCCTTCCCGGGCCGCCACGGCTGGGGGTACGAGGGGGTCTCGCTGTGGGCGGTGCACGAGCCGTACGGCGGACCCGAGGCACTGAAACGGTTCGTCGACCGCGCGCACGGCCTGGGACTGGGCGTCGTCCTCGACGTGGTGCACAACCACCTGGGGCCGTCGGGGAATCACCTCCCGCGGTTCGGCCCGTACTTCACCGACACCCACCACACCCCGTGGGGCGCCGCCGTCAACCTGGACGCACCCGGCTCCGACGAGGTGCGGGCGTATCTCGTGGAGAGCGCGCTGGCGTGGCTGCGCGACTACCGGATCGACGGGCTGCGCCTGGACGCCGTGCACGCGCTGGCCGACACGCGCGCTTACCACTTCCTCGAGGAACTGTCGGCGGCCGTGGACGCGCTGGCCGCCGACACCGGCCGGCCGCTGTTCCTGATCGCCGAGTCGGACCGGAACGACCCCCGGGACATCACCCCCCGCGCGGCGGGCGGCCACGGGCTGCACGCGCAGTGGAACGACGACTTCCACCACGCCCTGCACACCGCGCTGACCGGTGAGTCGCAGGGCTACTACGCCGACTTCGCGCGCGCCCCGTTCGCGGCTCTCGCCAAGACGCTCCGCGGCGGTTTCTTCCACGACGGCACGTACTCCACGTTCCGCGGCCGGCGTCACGGCCGGCCCCTGGACCGGACGCGGGTCGCCGGGCACCGGCTCCTCGGCTACAGCCAGACCCACGACCAGGTCGGCAACCGGGCCCGGGGGGACCGGCTGGCCGCGCTGGTCTCCCCGGGCCTGCTGGCCTGCGCGGCGGCCCTCACCCTGACGGCCCCGTTCACACCGATGCTGTTCATGGGCGAGGAGTGGGCGGCCGGCACACCCTGGCAGTTCTTCACCGACCACACCGACGCCGAGCTCGCCGAGGCGGTGCGCGACGGCAGACGCCGGGAGTTCGCGGCGCACGGCTGGGCCGAGGAGGACGTGCCCGACCCGCAGGATCCCGCCACCCGCGACCGCTCCTGCCTCGACTGGTCGGAGCCGGAGCGCGAGCCCCACGCACGCGTGCTGGCCTGGTACCGGCAGCTCGTCGCCCTGCGGCACGCCCAGCCGGACCTCACCGACCCCGACCTCGCCGACACCAGGGTGGTGCACGACGAGGAGCGGCGCTGGCTGGCCTTCCGGCGCGGGGACGTGCTGGTGGCCGTGAACCTGGGCGGCGAACCGGTCCCGATCGCGCTGGGCGTCCCGCACGCGCGCGTGCTCGCCGCCTGGGAGCCGGTCGACGTGCCGGGCGCCGACGGGGTGCTGCACCTGCCCGGCGAGTCCGTGGTGGTGCTGCTGCAGGATTGAATCCTCCCCCGCGCCATCTCGCCCCCTCACGGCCTCGCCCGGGACACTCCGTCCCCCCGAACCCTTCGAGGGACCGTACGTACGACAGCCGCACGAACACGCCTCGATCCCACAGCCGCCACCCCCGCCAGCGGCCACGGGCACACGCGTTCGCACGGCCCCGGCGACAGCGGTACGGGGGCGCCGCGCCCCGGACCGGATGCGGCGACGCTCCGCGCCGCGACACCCGGATGGGCTTCCTTCCTCGGCGTGAACGCCGGGGCCTCCTCGCAGGGAACAGGTGAATCCGACCACTCTCGGGGAGCGGTCATGGCAGAACAGTCGTGTGGAAGGCGGAAGTTGAGAAACGACCCTGCCATCGGGCTGCACCGCGCACCGCATGCGGAGTACTCTCCTTGATCGTTGGGGCTGGGAGTGCTCGGGGGAGCGGAAGGCGGTGCGCGGGTGGGTTCGGGAGGGCTGGAGCTGCCCCCTGGTGGCGAGGGTCACGAGGGAAACTCCACGGACGTCCCGCCCGGTGCGGTGTCGTTGGCGCGGCCGATGGACGCGGGCTCGATCGGACCGGACCTGGACTGGGGCGCCGACGACTGGCGTGAGGTGCGGACCCGTGCCCAGCGGGCCGGCCGCGCCTACATCTGGCTGAACCTCGTCGAACAGCGGCTGCGTTCGGTCGTCGCCGCCGTGCTGCGTCCGATCTACGAGCCGATGCACGGCGACGACTGGGTGGTCGCCGCCGCCGGACCCGCCGGACAGGAGTGGGTGCAGCGCGCGGTCGCGGTGCGCGAGGTCAGCCGCCGCAAGGGCTATCTGCTCGACCCGGCCGACGACAACGTGCTGTCCTTCCTCACGCTCCCTCAGCTGCGGGAGCTGATGGTCCAGCACTGGCCGTGCTTCGAGCCGTACTTCGACGACCGACGCGACGTCGAACTGGCCCTGGACGAGCTGGAGGTCACCCGTAACGTCGTCTCCCGCAACCGGGCGCTGTCCGAGGCGGTGCTGAACCAGGCCGAGCGGGCCTCGGCACGGCTGCTGGAGATGCTCGGCGCCGACGGCGACGTGCCGTCCGCGCGCCGGCTGCCCGTCGACGCGGTGGAGGACCTGGTCGGCGACCGGTACGCGGACGTGGTCGCCGTCCACCCCGACCGGGTGCGGCTGCTCCGCCAGTTCCCGGCCGAGGACATCTTCGGCGGCGCCCGCCGCCTGGACGCCATCGGCATAGGCCTCAACCTGCTGGTGCAGAACTTCTCCGGGCGCCGTCTGGTGCGGCTCGCCGAATCCGGCTGCCGGGTGCGGCTGCTGTTCCTCAACCCCGCCTCCAGCGCGGTCAAGCGCCGCGAGCGCGAACTCGGCCTCAAACGGGGGGAACTCGGCCGCGCGGTCGAGATGAACATCCTCCACATGCGCCGGGTGCGGTCCCGGCTGCGCGACCCGGGAGCCTTCGAGATCCAGGTCTACGACGAGACGCCCCGCTGCACGGCCTACCTCGTGGACGGGGACGGCGCCGACGGCGTCGGCGTGGTGCAGAACCATCTGCGCCGGGCCCGGGGGATGGAGGCACCGGTGCTGGTGCTGCGCAACGGCAGCAAGGTGGTCAAACCGGGTGAGGCCGAGGAGGGCGGGCTGTTCCCCACGTACCGCGAGGAGTTCGAGCAGATGTGGACGGATTCACGCCCGGTGTCGTGAATGCCTGCCTTGCGGTCGCCTGTCATGAACCCTCCCGATCGGTGAACGGAAGGCAACCTTCGGGTTGTCAGTGGTGCGTGCGAAGGTGGGAACCACTGGGGGAACGCACCACACAGAAGGGGGACGGCCCATGGGCTGGCACCGAGAGCTGCTGATCGGCTTCGACCTGGAGACGACCGGCACCGACCCGCGCGAGGCGCGGATCGTCACGGGGGCCGTGACCGAGGTCAGGGACGGAGAGCCGCTGGGGTGCCGGGAGTGGCCGGCCGACCCCGGGGTGCCCATTCCGGCGGAGGCGGTGGCCGTGCACGGCATCAGCGGGGAGCGGGCGGCGGCCGAGGGAAGCCCCGCCGGCCAGGTGGCCGACGCGATCGCCGACGTCCTCACCGCCCACCGGGACGCGGGCGTCCCGGTCGTCGCCTGCAATGCCGCGTTTTATCCACGCACCTCAGTCGCGTCTCAGTCGTCTCATCCGGCAGCAGCGTGCCAGGTTCCGGTCTGCGCCGGAGTGGGGGCCGCGTGATGACTTGGATCACTGGGCCTTTGGCGGCCTTCGACCTGGAGACCACGGGCACGGACATCGAGACCGACCGCATCGTCACCGCGGCGGTCGTACGCCTGGAGCCGGACGGGACCATCTCGACGGAACGGACCTGGCTGCTCGATCCCGGGGTGGTGATACCCGAAGAGGCTGCGGCGATCCACGGCATTTCGACGGAGCACGCCCGCGAGCAGGGGGTTCCGGCCCCGCGCGCCATTGAGGAAATCACACAGGCTGTCGCCGAGGTCCTGCACGCGGGGACACCTCTGGTCGTGATGAACGCGCGCTACGACCTGTCACTGCTGGACCGTGAGTGCCGGCGGTACGGGCTGGAGTCGCTCAGCGAGCGGCTGGGCGCCGTTCCCTCGCCAGTTGTCGATCCCCTGGTGATCGACAAGCACATCGACAAGTACCGGAAGGGCAAGCGTGCCCTCCACGCGTTGTGCGCGCACTACGGCGTGTCGCTCGACGCCGCGCATGACGCGAGGGCGGACGCGGTGGCTGCGGCCCGTGTGGTGCGACGTATGGGGAAGAAGCACCATTCCATCGGGATGACGTCCTCGGCTGACCTGCACAACCTTCAGGTGCGAGCAGCGGCTGAGCAGTCGGCCTCCTTGCAGGCGTACCTGAGGCGGACCACGAACCCGAGGGCAGTCGTCGAGTCTGCTTGGCCGGTCATCCCGCGCAGCTGATGACCCGGGTGGGTCAAGCCTCTCCGTGTGCGAGAGCCTGCAGAGGGGAGAGAGTGATGCGCCGCCGGGTGGGGTCGACGTCGAGAATCTTCACGATGAGAGGGGCGCCGACCCGAGTGACGTCCTCGGGCCCGGTGATGGGCTTCTCGGACAGGTCGGTGTTGTGGACGAGTCCTTCGAGGCCGTCCTCTCGGTCCTCTACGCGGACGAAGGCGCCGAACGGCACAAGCTTGGTCACGACACCGGCCACGACTTGGCCGACCTTCTGCAAGCGGGATTCCGTGCCGCGTCGGGCTCAACGGATCAGCGGCGAACGATGCGTGTGACGCGATCTCTTTGGTCGGCTGCCTCGGAGAGACGCTACACACAAGCCATCCGGCACGGCCCACGGCACGCTCCCATGGTCCACGGCGCACTCCCCCTGGCCCCGGCAACCGGCAACCGACATCCCCCAGTTGTGCCCACCCCATGGATACGGGTCAGGGGCCCGCAGCGAGAGCTGCTGGGCCCCTGACCCGTAGTGGGGTCCGCCCCCGACCTCGGGGAGTCACGCCGCCAGGCTGCGCTCAGCGTTCTGCGGGGTCTTGGCGGTGTCTTCGGCGAGGTAGCGCTCGATCGAGTCGTCGAGTTCTTCGAGCCACGGTGTGTGGTGCTCGGCGGCCAGGGTTCCCGTCATGACCGAGCGGTAGGCACGGTCGCGGTAGCCCATGATGTCGGCCTTCTTGTCGCGCTTCCACGCGAGGAAGATCTCGACGACCCGGTCGAGGTCGAACTCGGGGTAGTCCGTCTGCCGCAGCAGATCACGCACGTAGTCGGCCTGGAAGCGGACCTCTTCGGCGTCCGAGGAAAGCTTCTCGAAACGTTCCCGCCACTCGGCGATGGAGGCGGAGCGTTCGGTCTCCGACGGCAGCTCGGCGCGGCCCAGGATGAGGTCGCGTACGTACCAGGCCTGCGCGTCGAACATGTTGAAGGTGAACCACTGGTCCTGCGCGCCGAGGTAGGCCAGACGCGGGTTGTCCTGCCACACGACACCGCGGTAAAGGCCGTCCGGGTACACGTTGTTCGGGGAGATCAGCGCGAGCTCGTCGGGCAGGAACGGGTACTTGTGCAGGTAGCCGGTGCACAGGATGACGGCGTCGATGTGCTTCGAGGTGTCGTCGGTGAAGTGGACCGTGTTGCCCTCGATGCGCTTGATGACGGGGCGTTCCTCGAAGCCCTCGGGCCAGTCGTAGCCCATCGGCGCGGAACGATAGCTCGCCGTCACCGAGCGTGCGCCCATCTTGAACGCCTGGCTGCCGATGTCCTCGGCCGAGTAGCTGGAGCCGACGACGAGGACGTCCTGCCCCTTGAAGGCTTCCGCGCCGCGGAAGTCGTGCGCGTGGGCGATGTACCCGGGGAAGGTCTCGATGCCAGGGAAGTGCGGCACGTTGGGGAAAGCGAAGTGGCCGCTGGCGACGACCACATGGTCGAACTCCTCGGTCGTCGTTTCTCCGGTGGTGAGATTCTCGACCGTGAGCGTGAAGACCTCACGCTCGGCGTCGTATTCCGTCCAGCGCACGACGGTCTGGAAACGGATGAAATCGCGCACGTTCGTCTTCTTCAGCCGGGCGGCGATGTAGTCCCACAGAACCGGGCGCGGCGGGTATGAGGAGACGGCGCGACCGAAGTGCTCGTCGAAGGTGTAATCAGCGAACTCCAGCGCTTCCTTCGGCGCATTCGACCACAGATTGCGGTACATGCTCGAGTGCACGGGCTCGCCGTACTCGTCGAGTCCGGTGCGCCAGGTGAAGTTCCACTGGCCACCCCAGTCAGCCTGTTTCTCAAAACAGACAATCTCGGGGATGTCCGCCCCCGCGCGCGCTGCGGTCTCAAAGGCCCGCAGCTGAGCCATGCCCGAGGGGCCGGCACCGATAATCGCTACTCTTTTTCTGTTCGTCACGTATGTCCTTTTATTTTCGCCGTGCGGCCCTGCGCCCACCCTCACGGGCAGGAGGGAGCCATCCGGTCGCCAAAATCCGCACGTATCGACCGGTCCAGAGAGGCAGCTTTCTTTCGACCGTAGCAGGATTGGCTCAATTGCGCTAATTTGCTGTCGCAATCAACGATGTCAACCCGTCGGAGGTGCGGGCCGCGACAGTCGGTCCGGCCGTGCGGCTACAGGTCGACATCAAGCCCCGCTCTTGGTGGACGAACTGCAGCTTTGCCACCTCGTCGGGTGCGACGGGGGTCATCTGCCGGGCTGGCCGCGAAGGTCGTCGCCCTGCATGTCTTCACCCTTTGAACTTCACATCGGCAACGCGGCGGAAAGGGTGGATGGCGACCTGGCGGAAATGTGCCCGACCGTAGCGCCTTCCCGGTCTGCGCAATCTCATTCCTCCGAGATGCGGAAGGAAGCGGATCCGTAATCTGGTTCTCCGTCTTGTCCGAGTGAAGGTGTGGCAGGGGTGCCTCGGGGCTCGGCCTGCCTGCCTCGGGCCGTCGCCTGCCGGAGGCGGGCGGTGCGAGGTCGATGAGGGTGCGGGTGGCCCGGCTGAGGGTGGTGTGGCGGCGGTGCACGACGGCGAAGTGGTCGTGGAGTCTCGGCCGCGGCGGGGCGGAGTGGAGCCGGCGCGATAGCCGGCCGTCACCCGAAGGTCGCGGCCCTCGGCCCGGTGGAGCTGCACCTCCGCCGGATCGAGTGGCACGCCGAAGGGGCGGCGGACTTCCAGAGCTTCCTGCGCCGCAAGGGCGACGCCACCGCGACCGTCGAGGGGACCTGGCCGCTGTGCGAGCCGGCCGGCGAGCGGGTCTGACCCGGTACCACGGGAAGCCTCGGCGGGGCGTGCGTGGTCGGGGCGTTCGGGGTCAGAACGGGTACCAGCGGACGGTCGGGTCGCCGTTCCGGAGGGACGCCACGCGGCGCTCGAACTCGGCCAGGGCCTTCGGGTTGCTCGGCGCGTGCTGGGAGACCCAGGCGCAACTGGCCGTCTCCCGTGCGCCGCGCAGCACCGCGCAGCCCTCCCAGGCACGCACGTCCCAGCCGTACGTCTCGGTGAAGGACGCGTACGCCTCGTCCGACAGCCCGTAGCGGTCGTGGGACAGGGCCATGACCACCAGATCGTGCTCGCGCAGATCGGCCGAGAAGGTCTCCAGGTCGACCAGGACCGGCCCGTCCGGCCCGACGTGCACGTTCCGGGGCAGCGCGTCCCCGTGGACGGGTCCCGGCGGCAGATGGGGCGTCAGTGCCGCGGCGGCCGCCGCGAAACCGTCGCGCCGCTCGCGCAGATATGCGGCGTCCTCGGGGTCGATCGCCTCGCCCGCGAGCCGCAGCCAGCGTTCCACACCGCCCAGCAGCTCGCGGGGCGGCAGCCCGAAGGAGGGAGTGGGCAGGGCGTGCACCACCCGCAGCAGTGCGGCCAGGTCCCGGGGCTCGGCGGGCCGTACCGGCGCGGGCAGCCGGTGCCACACCGTCACCGGGTACCCCTCGGCCAGCAGCGCCCGGGGCTCCGCCGCCCGCACCGCGGGTACGCCGGCCTCGGCGAGCCACAGAGCGACGGCCAGCTCCCGGCGGGCCCGCTCCAGCAGGCCGCCGTCACGGCCGACCTTGACGACCAGGTCACCGGCGGCGAACACCGCGTTCTCGCCCAGGGCGAGCAGCCGCGCGTCCCGGGCGGCCGCGCGCCCCGGCAGTACGCCCGCCGCCAGGACGTCCCGCGCCCGTGCCTCGTCCATCCGTCCGCCTCCGTGCCTGTCTCCGTGCCCGCATCCGGTCGTCCGACCGTGTCCGCACCGTCGGTAAGTCTCGCATTCGCACAGGTCGGCCGAGTGCGGCGTGTCCCGGTACCCGGCGCGGCAGGCCGGCCAGGGGGAAGGCGACGGCTCCCGCAGGTACGGCGTCGGCACTCTCAATGTGGTTGCACGAGACGTATCGTCTCGCCTAGGGTCGGGGCATGACCAGTCCCGCTCACATCGCCATGTTCTCCATCGCCGCCCACGGCCACGTGAACCCGAGCCTCGAAGTGGTCCGCGAACTCGTGGCGCGTGGCCACCGGGTGACGTACGCGATCCCGCCGGTCTTCGCGGACAAGGTCGCCGAGACCGGAGCCGAGGTGAAGCTCTGGAACTCCACGCTGCCCTCGCCCGACGACGACCCGGAGGCATGGGGGAGCACCCTGCTGGACAACGTGGAGCCGTTCCTCGACGACGCGATCCAGGCACTTCCGCAGCTGATCGAGGCCTACGAGGGGGACACCCCCGACCTGGTGCTGCACGACATCACCTCCTACCCGGCGCGCGTGCTCGGCCACCGCTGGGGCGTGCCCGTGGTCTCCCTCTCACCGAACCTCGTCGCCTGGGAGGGATACGAGAAGGAGGTCGGCGAGCCGATGTGGGAGGGGCCGCTGAGGACCGAGCGCGGCCAGGCCTACTACGCCCGCTTCCGCGCCTGGCTGGAGGAGAACGGGATCACCGAGCACCCCGACCCGTTCGTGGGCCGCCCAGCCCGCTCCCTCGTCCTGATCCCGAAGGCGCTGCAGCCCAACGCCGACCGGGTCGACGAGAGCGTGCACACCTTCGTCGGCGCCTGCCAGGGCGACCGGAGCGCCGAGGGGCGGTGGCAGCGGCCCTCCGGCGCGGAGCAGGTCGTCCTGGTGTCGCTCGGATCCTCGTTCACCAAGCAGCCGGACTTCTACCGGGAGTGCCTCAAGGCCTTCGGCGACCTGCCCGGCCGGCATCTGGTGCTCCAGATCGGCAAGCACGTCGACCCCGCCGAACTGGGCGACGTGCCGGCCGACGTCGAGGTGCGGTCCTGGGTGCCGCAGCTCGCGGTCCTGAGACAGGCCGACCTGTTCATCACCCACGCGGGTGCCGGCGGCAGCCAGGAAGGACTGGCCACGGCCACACCGATGATCGCCGTACCCCAGGCCGTGGACCAGTTCGGCAACGCGGACATGCTCCAGGCACTCGGCGTCGCCCGGCACGTTCCGGCCGGGGAGGCGACCGCGGAGGCTCTGCGCGCGGCGGCCCGCGACCTCGTCGGCGACCCGGAGGTCGCCCGCCGACTGAAGCAGATCCAGGCGGAGATGGCCCAGGAAGGCGGCACCCACAGGGCGGCCGACCTCATCGAGGCGGAGCTGCCCGAACGGAGGTAGCCGCGAGGAGCGGGGGCCCGGCGACTGTGCCGGGCCCCCGCTCCTCGCTCCCGCGGAATGCCGAGATGCCGGAATGCCGGGGTCAGACCCCCACCCGCTCGCCCTCGTCCTCCTTCGCCGCCGCCGGGGCCACCGGCTCCGGCGACTCGTCGTGGGTCAGGTCGGGCATCCGGTGCAGCCACTTCGGCAGGTACCAGTTGCGTTCGCCGAGCAGCGCCATCACCGCCGGGAGCAGCACGCCCCGGATGATCGTCGCGTCGATGAGCACCGCCGCCGCCAGCCCCACGCCCATCTGCTTCATGGACTGCATGGACAGCGTCCCGAAGATCGCGAACACGGCGACCATGATGACCGCGGCGCTGGTGATGACACCCGCCGTGGTGACCACACCGTGCTGGATCGCATCCCGCGTCGTACGGCCCCGCAGCCGGGCCTCGCGGATCCGGGAGACCACGAACACGTGGTAGTCCATCGACAGGCCGAACAGGATCACGAAGAGGAACAGCGGCAGCCAGGTGATGATCGCGCCGACACCCTCCGCGCCCACCAGGGAAGCGCCCCAGCCGTGCTGGAACACGGCCACGAGGATGCCGTACGCGGCGGCCACCGACAGCAGGTTCAGCACGATCGAGGTGATCGCGATCGTCAGCGAGCGGAACGACAGCAGCATCAGCAGGAAGGCGAAGACCACCACGAAGACGAAGACCGGGACGACCGATCCGACCAGTTGGTCGTTGAAGTCCTCGGACCCGGCGACCTGCCCGGTGACCGGCGCCTCGACGCCGTCCACCGAGCCCAGCGTGGCGGGCCGTACCTCGTCGCGCAGTCCGCACCGCCCCCTCGCTCCGTCCCGCGTGGACACGGCCGTCGTGCCCGGCCCCACGGGGCACGACGGCCGCCCTATCGTGTGGGCATGGCGACGACATACGCGGCGCTGCTGCGCGGGATCAACGTGGGCGGCGGCAGAAGAGTCCCGATGGCCGAACTGCGCACCCTGATGGAGGGCCTCGGCCACGAAGCGGTGCGCACCCACCTCCAGAGCGGCCAGGCCGTGTTCACCTCCCCGCACGGCGACGAGGAGTCGCTGGCCGCCGGACTCGCGGAGGCGATCGAGCGGCACTTCGGCTTCGCCGTCGACGTGATCGTGCGCGACCACGCCTATTTACGGGGCGTCGCCGACGCCTGCCCGTTCCCGGCCGCCGAACTGGCCCCCAGGCAACTCCACGTCACCTACTTCTCCGCCGCCGTGGACGCCGACCGCTTCGCGCAGATCGACGGGGCGGCCCACCTGCCCGAGGAGTTCCGCCTCGGCGACCGCGCCCTCTACCTGTACGCACCGGACGGCCTCGGCCGCTCCGGACTCGCCGAGCAACTGGCCAGGCCCCGGATCACCAGGGGCGTCATCGCCACCACCCGCAACTGGAACACCGTCGTCAAGCTCGTGGAGCTCACCCGTGCATGAGGAGAACAAGGCCGTGGACGCCGCCATCGAGGGCGAACTGAAACTCCTGGACCCCGAGGTGCGCCGCTCGCCCGAGCGGGTCGGGGCGCTGCTGCATCCGGAGTTCGTCGAGTTCGGTGCCTCCGGACGGGTCTGGGACCGTGACTCGATCATCGCCCTGCTCGCCGACGAACACGTGTCGGGGGACCTGGCCGGCACCGTCTCCGACATCAAGGCCACGCGGCTCGCCCCCGACGTCGTCCATCTCACCTTCGAAACGGACCACAACGGCCGCCGCGCGCGCCGCAGTTCGCTGTGGCGTCGCACCGGCCAGGACTGGCTCCTCTACTTCCACCAGGGGACGCTGTTCGACCCGGACGAGGAGTGACCGGCCGGTGCGCACCCGGGGCCGCACACCCTTGAGTCCGCGCCGTCAGGCTCCCAGCGCCGCCAGCGCCGGCGTCCGTGCCGCGTCGTACCGCTCCAGCAGGACCCGCGCCACCTCGGGGGCCGGGCCCAGCACGTCCGCCCGTACGTCCGCCGCCGCCGCGCCCCGCGCGATGCGGTCCGGGAGGAAGCCGGGGGCGAGCACGTAAGGGGCGACGGCGACGCGCTCGCAGCCGAGGGCGTGCAGCTCCCGCACCGCGTCCTCGGTGCGGGGGAAGCCCGCGGGAGAACCGGCGGAGGCGAACGCAGGCCGCACGGCGCACCAACCGGTGTGCCGCCACTCCCGCGCGATTGCTGCGATCACTGCGATCGCCTCCGGGTCGGTGGACCCCGCCGAGGCCAGGACGACCCCGGTCGAGGACTTGTCGGCGGGGGTGAGACCCGCCTCGTACAGCCGGCGTTCCAGCGCGGCGAGGAGCAGGGGGGACGGGCCCAGGACGTCCGCCTGACGGACGCGCAGCCGGGCGGGCGCCTCCGCGAGGACCGCCGGGATGTCCGTCTTGGCGTGGAAGGCGCGGGTCAGCAGCAGCGGGAGGGCCACCACGTCGCGCACCCCCTCCGCCGCGAGGGACTCCAGCACCCCCGGCACGGAGGGGAGGTTGAAGTCGAGGAAGCCGGTCTCCACCCGCAGTCCCGGCCGCAGCGACCGCACCCGCCGTACCAGGGCGTGCACGGTCGCGGCGTGCCGCGGATCGCGGCTGCCGTGGGCGATGACGAGAAGTACCGGTCGGCGCACGGTCGGCTCAGTCCTTCGCCAGCAGGCCGCGGCTGCGCAGGACCCACCGCTCCAACGGGCTGAAGATCAGCAGGTCGATGGCGACACCCACGGTCAGGATCAGCAGGATCGCCTCGAACACCATGGCCATGTCGCTGGCGTTGCGGCCGTTCTCCAGCAGCTGCCCGAGGCCGATGCCGAGGTCCGGGAACGACGCGATGATCTCCGCGGCCATCAGCGAGCGCCAGGAGAACGCCCAGCCCTGCTTCAGGCCCGCCACATAGCCGGGCAGCGCGGCCGGCAGCACGATGTGCCAGGTGCCCTTCAGCCCCGTCGCGCCGAGCGTGCGGCCGGCCCGCACGAACAGCGGGGACACCTGGTCGACGCCGGAGACCAGGCCGTTGGCGATGGAGGGGACCGCGCCGAGCAGGATCACCGCGTACATCATCTGGTTGTTCAGGCCCAGCCAGATCACGGCCGGCGGCACCCACGCCACCGACGGCAGGGACTGCAGCCCGGACAGGATCGGGCCGAGCGCCGCGCGCACGAACCTCACCCGCGCCACCAGCAGACCCAGCGGGGTGCCGATCAGCAGCGCGAAGAAGAAGCCGAGCAGTCCGCGCGAGACGCTGGTCCAGATGTAGCCGAGCAGTTCGCCCTCCAGCCACGCCTGCCGCAGGACGTCCCACACGGCGCCCGGCGAGGGCAGCTTGGTGGGATCGTCGACGATCCTGAACGAGACCAGCGCCTGCCACACCGCCAGCACCAGGGCGACGGCGAGGAGCGGCGGCAGGATCTTCTCGACGAACGTCCGACGCCACGGCTTGCGGCCCCGCTGCACCGTCTCCAGTGCGTCGAGCCCCGCCTCCAGACCGGCGAGGTCGCCGTCCTTGGCGGTCGTCTCAGTGCTTGCCATGACGGCGGATCTCCCCACGGAGTTCTTCGGTGATCTCGACGGACAGTTCCGCCACCGCGGTGTCCTCGATACGGCGCGGGTGCTCGATGTCCACCGTCCACTGGCGGGCGATCCGGCCCGGCCGGGACGACAGCAGCACCACCCGCCCGGCGAGCCGGACGGCCTCGCGCACGTTGTGCGTGACGAACAGGACGGACAGCCGGCCCGCGGCGGAGCCGCTGGTGTTCGCGGTGTGCCACACCCGGGTCAGCTCGTCGTGCAGCACGTCCCGCGTGATGGCGTCCAGCGCCGCGAACGGCTCGTCCATCAGCAGCAGCCTGCTCTCCTGGGCGAGCGCCCGCGCCAGCGCCACCCGCTGGCGCATACCGCCGGACAGCTCGTGCACCCGCTTGCCGTGGGCGCCCTTCAGCCGGACCAGTTCCAGCAGCTCCTCGGCCCGGCCGCGGCGCTCGGACTTCGGCACGCCCCTCAGCCTCAGGGCGAGTTCGATGTTCTTGCCCGCGGTCAGCCAGGGGAACAGCGCGTGCTCCTGGAACATCAGCGCCGGGCGGCCGTCCGTGCTGATCGTGCCGGCGGTGGGCCGGTCGAGGCCCGCGACCAGGTTGAGCAGCGTGGACTTGCCGCAGCCCGAGGCGCCCAGCAGGGTGACGAACTCGCCCGGTGCGACATCGAGGCTGATGTCGTCCAGGACGAGCTGCTGCCCGGCCGGGCCCGGATACGACTTCGAGACGTGCTCGATCCGGGCGGCGTGGGTGGCTGTCGTCTCGGCGCCGTCGGCGGCCTTGGCGAGGGTCGTGGCCATGGTCGTCACCTCCTGGGACGTTTCTTCGGGGTCAGGGGTCAGGGGTCAGCCGGCGCCGAGACCGGCGTCGTCGAAGGCGGGTGCGCCCTCGGCCGCGAGGACCTTGTCGAGGAGCGTGAGGTCGTAGACGCCGTTCAGGTCGGGCTTCTCCAACAGGCCCGCCGCGACGGCGTGTTCCGCCTGGGCCTCGAGGGTGGCGGCCAGCGGGTCGTCGGTGAACCGGATCGACTTCCACGCCGGGTCCAGCACGTCGGCGGGCAGGGCCTTGCCGGAGTCGGCCGCCAGCTGCTCGTTGGCGGCGGCCCTGGCCTCGTCCGGGTGGGCGTTGATCCACCGGTTGGTCCTGACCGACGCCCTGAGCACCGCCTCGACGGCCTTCGGGTGCTTCTCCAGGAACTCCTGGCGCACGACGATGCTCGTGATGACGAACTCCTCGTCGGGCCACAGCGAGGCCTCGTCCAGCAGCACCTTCCCGCCCTCGGCGACCAGTCTCGACGCGGTGGGCTCCGGCACCCACGCCCCGTCGACCGACCCGGCCGCGAAGGCGTCCGGGGTCACCTTGTTGTCGCTGCGGACGACCGTCACATCGCCTTTGCCGCTCTGCGGATCGACCGTCCAGCCCTGTTCGGAAGCCCAGTTGAGGAACGCCACGTCCTGTGTGTTGCCGAGCTGCGGTGTCGCGATCCGCTTGCCCTCGACGTCCTCGAGCGACTTCACCCGGTCCGGGTTCACCACCAGCTTCACCCCGCCGGACGCCGAACCGCCGATGATCCGCAGGTTCTTGCCGCGCGACTTGACGTAGCCGTTGATCGCCGGGGAGGGGCCGATCCAGCCGATGTCGATCGAACCGGAGTTGAGCGCCTCGATCTCGGACGGCCCCGCGTTGAAGACCGCGTACCGCGCCTCGGTGGCACCGAGCTCCTTCTGGAAGAAGCCCTTCCGGTTGCCCACCAGCGCGGTCCCGTGGGTGAGGTTGCCGAAGTAGCCGATCCGGACCGAGTCGAGGCCGTCGGTCTTCCGCGCCCCGGCGGCGATGTCGGCCGCGCCCTCGTCCTTGGCCTGGGAGCCGTAGCCGCACCCGGCGAGGGCGAGCAGTACCAGCGTGGCCGTCACGGCGAACGCGCGGCGCGGGGCGGAGGTGGCAGGCACGGGAGGTGTTCCTCTCGGAGGCCCGGCGGTCACGGACCCTCAGGTCGCGGCCGGGCGGTCAGCGGGTTTTCGCCTACGGCGACGGGTGCTGAGGGCGCGGGGGCGGTGCGCGCACGTCATCGCGCACATCGGGCCACCCCGCCCCGCCCTCCGCCGCACTCCGTCCGCAGGGAGCCGTGCATCGTCAGAAGTCCCATCCGTCGTCCTCGTCCGCGCCCTTGACGGGCTCGGGGGCGGCGAAGGACTCGCCGGCCATGCCCGCGGTGAGCGTGGTGCCGTCGTTCGGATCGATGAGGATGAACGAACCGGTGCGCCGAGAGTTCGCGTACGAGTCGGCCGGCAGCGGCTCGGCGGTACGGATCTTCACCCGGCCGATGTCGTTGGCGACGAGCTGCCCGGGGTGCGGGTGCAGGGACAGGTCGTCCAGCGTCAGCCGGGCCGGGATGTCCTTCACGATCGCCTTGACCGTGCGGGTCCCGTGCTTGAGCAGCACCCGGTGGCCGACGGTCAGCGGCTGGTCGGCGACATGGCACACGGTGGCCTCGACGTCCTGCGTGGTGGCCGGCGCGTCCTTGCTCGGGACCAGCAGGTCACCGCGGGAGATGTCGATGTCGTCCGCCAGCAGCAGCGTCACCGACTGCGGTGTCCAGGCCGCCTCGACGGGCTTGCCCAGCAGGTCGATCCCGGTGATCGTCGTCGTCCGGCCGGACGGCAGCACGGTCACCTCGTCGCCGGTGCGGAACGTCCCCGCGGCGATCTGACCGGCGTACCCCCGGTAGTCCGGGTGCGCGGCGCTCTGCGGCCGGATCACGTACTGCACGGGCAGCCGGGCGTGGCAGTGCGCCAGGTCGTGGCTGACCGGCACCGTCTCCAGGTGCTCCAGCACCGTCGGGCCGCCGTACCAGTCCATGTGCGCCGACGGCTCCACGACGTTGTCGCCGACGAGCGCCGAGATCGGGATCGCGGTGACCTCCGGCACGCCCAGCTCGGTCGCGTACGCCGTGAACTCCTCGGCGATCCGCGCGAACACCGCCTCCTCGTAGCCGGTCAGGTCCATCTTGTTGACGGCGAGGACGACATGGGGCACGCGCAGCAGGGCGGCGATGGCGGCGTGCCGCCGGGTCTGCTCGACGACGCCGTTGCGGGCGTCGACCAGGATGACGGTCAGCTCCGCGGTGGAGGCACCGGTGACCATGTTGCGGGTGTACTGCACATGGCCCGGGGTGTCGGCGAGGATGAACCGGCGCCGCGGCGTGGCGAAGTAACGGTACGCCACGTCGATGGTGATGCCCTGTTCCCGCTCGGCCCGCAGCCCGTCGGTGAGCAGGGCGAGGTCGGGGGCCTCCTGGCCGCGGCTCACCGACGCCCGCTCCACGGCCTCGAGCTGGTCGGTGAGGACCGACTTGGAGTCGTGCAGCAGCCGGCCCACCAGGGTGGACTTGCCGTCGTCGACGGAACCGGCGGTGGCGAACCGCAGCAGGGTCGTCTCCGCGAGCGCCTCGCTCGTGATCGTGCTCATGTCTAGAAGTACCCCTCGCGCTTGCGGTCTTCCATCGCTGCCTCGGAGAGCTTGTCGTCGGCGCGGGTGGCCCCGCGCTCGGTCAGCCGGGAGGCGGCGATCTCGGTGATCACCTTCTCGATGGAGTCGGCCCCGGAGTCGACCGCGCCGGTGCAGGACATGTCGCCCACCGTCCGGTAGCGGACGAGCCGCTTCTCGACGCGCTCGCCGTCCTTCGGGCCGCCCCAGTCGCCGGCGGTCAGCCACATGCCGCCCCGCCGGAACACCTCGCGCCGGTGGGCGTAGTAGATCTGCGGGAGTTCGATGCCCTCGCGGGCGATGTACTGCCACACGTCCAGCTCGGTCCAGTTGGACAGCGGGAACACCCGGACGTGCTCCCCGGGGGCGTGCCGGCCGTTGTAGAGGTTCCACAGTTCGGGCCGCTGGCGGCGGGGATCCCACTGGGAGAACTCGTCGCGCAGGGAGAACACCCGTTCCTTGGCACGGGCCTTCTCCTCGTCGCGGCGGCCACCGCCGAACACGGCGTCGAACCTCTCGGCGGCGATCTTCTCGGTGAGCGGCAGCGTCTGGAGCGGGTTGCGGGTGCCGTCGGGGCGTTCGCGCAGCACTCCGCGGTCGATGTAGTCCTGCACGGAGGCGACGTGCAGCCGCAGCCCGTGCCGCGCGACCGTGCGGTCGCGGTAGTCGAGGACCTCGGGGAAGTTGTGCCCGGTGTCGACGTGCAGCAGCGAGAAGGGGACGGGCGCCGGAGCGAAGGCCTTCAGCGCCAGGTGCAGCATCAGGATGGAGTCCTTGCCGCCGGAGAAGAGGATCACCGGGTTCTCGAACTCGCCCGCGACCTCGCGGAAGATGTGCACCGCCTCCGACTCGAGGGCGTCGAGGTGGGAGAGGGTGTACGGCTCGGCCGCACCGCCGGTGCCCTCGCCGCCCGTCTCGACCGTGGCCACGGTTGTCATGCCAGTCCCCTTTCGCTCAGCAGGGCGTGCACCGCCGCGGCGGATTCCTGGACGGTCTGGTGCTGCGACTCGATGCGCAGATCGGGTGAGACGGGAGCCTCGTACGGGTCGTCCACCCCGGTCAGGCCGGTGAGTTCGCCCGCGGCCTGCTGGGCGTACAGACCCTTCACGTCGCGTGCGGAGCACACCTCGAGCGGAGTCGCCACATGCACCTCGAGGTACGACGTGCCGTTCGTCTCGTGCCGCCCCCGGACCGCGTCCCGGCTGTCGGCGTACGGCGCGATCACCGGGACCAGCGCGGTGACGCCGTTGCGGGCGAGCAGTTCGGCGACGAAGCCGATGCGCTGCACGTTGGTGTGCCGGTCCTCACGGCTGAAGCCGAGGCCCGCGGAGAGGAACTCGCGGATCTCGTCGCCGTCGAGCAGTTCGACACGTCGGCCCTCCGCGCGCAGCCGGCCGGCCAGTTCGTGGGCGATGGTGGTCTTGCCTGCGCTCGGCAGACCAGTGAGCCAGACGGTGGCTCCGGTCGTCACGTCGGTCTCCTGGTTCGTGGGGGAAGCTGAGAGTGCTGCGGGTGCCGAGGGCGCTGTCATGGTCAGCCGTGCAGTCCGCACTCGGTCTTGGCGCGGCCCGCCCAGCGTCCGGCGCGGGCGTCCTCGCCCTCCAGCACGCGGCGGGTGCAGGGGGCGCAGCCCACCGAGGCGTAACCGTCCGTCAGCAGCGGGTTGGTGAGCACGCCGTGCTCGGCGACGTAGGCGTCCACGTCGTCCTGGGTCCAGCGGGCGATGGGGGAGATCTTGACCTTCTGCCGCTTCTCGTCCCAGCCGACGACCGGGGTGTCCGCCCGGGACGGGGACTCGTCGCGGCGCAGCCCGGTCGCCCAGGACAGGTAGTCCCGCAGGCCCTCCTCCAGCGGCCGCACCTTGCGCAGCGCGCAGCACAGGTCGGGGTCGCGGTCGTGCAGCTTCGGCCCGTACTCGGCGTCCTGCTCCGCGACCGTCTGCCGCGGGGTGAGCGTGATGACGTTGACGTCCATCACGGCCTCCACCGCGTCCCGGGTGCCGATGGTCTCCTCGAAGTGGTAGCCGGTGTCGAGGAACACCACGTCGACGCCGGGCAGGGCGCGGGAGGCGAGATGGGCGACCACCGCGTCCTCCATCGAGGAGGTCACACAGAACCGCGGGCCGAAGGTCTCGGCGGCCCACGTCAGGATCTCCAGTGCGGAGGCGTCCTCCAGGTCGCGGCCCGCCTGCTCGGCCAGCGCCCTCAAGTCGTCGGTGGAGCGCTCTTCCTGAACCGCCGTCATATCCGGTCCCCTCCCGTGTCGGGTCGCTCGATTCCGCGGGCGAGCAGCCCGAGGAACTTCAGCCGGAAGCCCCGATTGCACGCCCCGCACTCCCAGGCCCCCGGTCCCTCCTCGCCGGGGCGCAGGTCCTCGTCACCGCAGTAGGGGCAGTAGAAGGGCGCGGCCCGCTCACTCACGACAGGGCCTCCGCATCGGCACGCGCGGCCCAGGTGGCGAACCGCTCGCCTTCCTCGCGCTCCGCCTGGAAGCGCTTCAGCACCCGCTCGATGTAGTCCGGCAGCTCGTCCGAGGTGACCTTCAGACCGCGTACCTTGCGGCCGAAGGCCGGCTCCAGGCCGAGCGCGCCGCCCAGGTGCACCTGGTAGCCGCTGACCTGCCGGCCCTCGGCATCGGTGACCAGCTGCCCCTTGAGACCGATGTCCGCGGTCTGGATACGGGCGCAGGCGTTCGGGCAGCCGTTGATGTTGATGGTGAGCGGCTCGCCGAAGTCGGGCAGCCGGCGCTCCAGTTCGTCGATGAGCTCGCTGCCGCGTTCCTTGGTCTCCACGATGGCGAGCTTGCAGAACTCGATGCCGGTGCAGGCCATCGTGCCGCGCCGGAAGGGGGACGGCTCGACCCGCAGGTCCAGCGCCTCCAGGGCGTCGACGAGGGAGTCCACCCGGTCCTGCGGCACGTCCAGGACGATCATCTTCTGCTCGGCCGTGGTGGAGACCCGCCCCGAGCCGTGCTCCTCGGCCAGCGCGGCGACCTTGGTGAGCAGCGAGCCGTCCATCCGGCCCACCCGCGGCGCGAAGCCGACGTAGAACCGGCCGTCCTTCTGGCGGTGCACCCCGATGTGGTCGCGCCACTGCTGCGCGGGCATCTCGGGCGCCGGACCGTCGGTCAGCCTGCGGCCCAGGTAGTCGTCCTCCAGGACCTGGCGGAACTTCTCCGGCCCCCAGTCGGCGACCAGGAACTTCAGCCGCGCCCGGTTGCGCAGCCGCCGGTAGCCGTGGTCGCGGAAGATGGAGATGACGCCCTCCCACACGTCGGGCACGTCCGCCTCGGGCACCCAGGCCCCCAGCCGCACCCCGAACTTGGGGTTGGTCGACAGGCCGCCGCCGACCCACAGGTCGAAGCCGGGACCGTGCTCGGGGTGGACCACGCCGACGAAGGACACGTCGTTGATCTCGTGGGCGACGTCCAGCAGAGGGGAGCCGGAGACGGCCGTCTTGAACTTGCGCGGCAGGTTGGAGAAGCGCGGGTCGCCGAGGTAGCGGCGGGCGATCTCGTCCAGCGCCGCCGAGCCGTCGATGATCTCGTCCTCGGCGACCCCGGCGACGGGGGAGCCGAGCATGCCGCGCGGGGTGTCGCCGCAGGCCTCCGTGGTGGACAGGCCGACCGCCTCGAGCCGCTCCCAGATCGCGGGCACGTCCTCGATGCGGATCCAGTGGTACTGGATGTTCTGCCGGTCGGTGATGTCGGCGGTGCCGCGGGCGTAGGTCTCGGCGACCTCGCCGATCACGCGCAGCTGCTCCGTGGTGAGCCGTCCGCCGGTGACGCGGACCCGCATCATGAAGTACCGGTCCTCGAGCTCCTCGGGCTCCAGCACACCGGTACGGCCGCCGTCGATCCCGGGACGCCGCTGGGTGTACAGGCCCCACCAGCGCAGCCGGCCGCGCAGGTCGTTGGGGTCGATCGAGTCGAAACCCCGCTTCGAGTAGATCGTCTCAACACGTGTCCGCACGTTGAGACCGTCGTCGTCCTTCTTGAACTGCTCGTTCGCGTTGAGCGGTGTGAAGTGCCCCGCGGCCCACTGGCCCTCTCCGCGGTGACGGCTCACCTTGCGGCGGGGGGTCGCGGCGGCAGGATTCTGCGGACTGGCGGCCATGGCTGATACGTCCTTCGGGACAGGCGGGAGGCGGCTTTGACCTGCGCATGACGAAACGGGCGCAAGTGCGCGTCATCACACGGGAGTTCAGTCGAGGAGAAGCGGGGTGGAACGGAGCGGAGAAGGGCTGTCGGGTACTGCTGAACGTGCTCTCAGCGCGCCGGACAGATGGCGCTGGACATACGGCCGAGGTCGACGTGACGCCGACTCACCAAGGCGATTCCCGTTCCAGGCATGACGGAAGCGTGGCACGGAGATCTGGACACAGTCCAGCTTCATCCATGATGCGGACGCGCATGTCTCGGAATGGGAGACGCCGGTGTCCTTGGCCCCAGGAGGCCCGGGCGCTCTCGTCCACGCGGTCCGAGCGGGGTGGACGGCGCTGCCCGGGTGGGGCGGGCGCGCCGTCGAGGGAGACGAACGTGCTGCTCAGGCGGGGTGGGCTCCCGGCCACGGGCCCGGTGTGGCGACCTCGGGCTCTTCCTCGACCTTGGTGTCGAACAGCCTGAAGCCCCGGCGCCGGTAGTTGTCCATGGCGTACTCGCCGTCCTTGCTGCACGTGTGCAGCCAGACCCGACTGGTCGGCTTCAGCCCGGGCCAGCGCTCCGCCAGGTCCCAGGCCCGCGCGACACCGTACGACAGCAGGTGCCCGCCGATGCGCCGGCCCCGGAAGGCGGAGATCAGCCCGAAGTAGACGATCTCCACGACCCCGTCGTCCTGCGCCTCCAGCTCCACGTACCCCGCGGGCGTCCCCCGGTCGTAGGCCACCCAGGTCTCCACGCCGGGCCGGTCCAGGTGCTCCAGCCACTGCGCGTACGTCCACCCCAGCCGGTCGGTCCACCGGATGTCACCGCCGACCGAGGCGTACAGGAAACGGCTGAACTCGGGGGAGGGCACCTCGGAACGGGCGATCCGCACGTCCCCCTCGGGCACGGCGGCCGGCAGGAGGTCGGTGGGCGCGGTCTGCTCCAGGGACCAGGTGGTCACGGTGATGGTCGTCATGCCGGAAAGGGAACCATCCGGCACGGACGTCTGTCGAACGCCTGAGGGACGAGGCGGAGGGGCCCGAAGCAGCGGTCGGGTCGGACCAGGCCCCGGTGCAGGTCCTACTCCAGGGAGTGGTCGACGGAGTCCAGCGGCAGGGCGAAGAGCATGCGGCCGGACTGGGACCACACCTCGCCGGTCTCCTGCCAGTAGGAGAGGGACGCCGCCGGCCCGCTCCAGCAGCGGTGCGTCTCGTCCGCCCCGCACCGGGTGGGCCGCGCCCCCTCCCCGTCCTGCCGCCACAGCGTCCCGCGCTCCTCCGGCGTCCCGGTCATCCGGCCCAGATACCAGCCCGACCCGTACGACAGCACGCTGCGCACATCCGTCAGCTCCGTCTCGTACGCCGCGACCACGTCCGCCTGCCCCACGGAGTCCGTGGCCAGCAGCCCTCGGCGGGAACGGTCGTCGTCGAACGCGTACCGCCACAGCCGGGTCGGCCCGTCCTGCTCCTTCGACACCGCCTCGTGCGCGACCAGGCTGTCCGGCGCCGTGCTGCGGTCCAGCGAGATACCGCCCGGCTGCGGGGCGTTCACGTCGGCCGTCCGGTACGAGGCGACGGCCGGCAGCACGTACCGCGCCCCGGCCGCCGACCAGCCGCCGGGCACCCGCCCGACCGTCGCACCGTCCACGGTGGCCCGCTGGACGCGGTCCACGTCGTACACGTACAGCGCGCTGCCGTCCCCCCGGCCGGCGGTGACCAGCAGCTTGTCCTGGTACCAGACCATGCCGGACACGGGGGAGACCAGCCCCCGGTAGTCGTGGCCCTCGTCCACCGGGACGGCGAGCTGTGCCCAGGTGTAGCGGAGGTCGTCGGGGTCGCCGGCGTCGATGAACGCGACGCGCGCGAGACCCTGACCCGGGCCGGCGGCCGCGGGGCCCTCCGCCGGGGTGCCGTCCGCCGAGGTGTCGCCCTGGCTCCAGCCGGAGAGCACCACCCGGCTCGGACCCCAGTGGCCGTCGTCGTCGGCGTCCCCGGACGTGGTGACGGCGCCGGAACGCCAGCCCTCGACGTCGGCGCCGTCCCAGCAGTACGCGCGCGTGGCGGCCGGTTCGACGGGCAGCGCCCGCCTGTCGTCCTCCGGACAGGCCGCCGCGTCCCGCAGGGAACCGTCGGTGTCGTCGAGCACGGCCCGGACGCCGACGGGCCGGCCCATCTCCGCGGAGAGCCGGTCGAGCCACTCCGGGGGCACACTGCCCTCGGTCAGCCGCAGCGGCGCGGTCTCGGCGGACGCGGTCAGCGGCTTCAACGCCCCGGGGTCGTCGGCATCGGTGGCCTGCGACGTGCTGATCATGGTGGCCGCCGCGGTGAGCGCGAGCGCGGTCCCGGCCAGCGTCGCCCGCAGCGCCCTGCCCCGTCTGCGACGGCGATGTCTGCCGCGATGCTTCATAACGTCCTCCCGAGGCAAGCCAACTGCGTCCGGTGGTCCGACCGTTGACCGTGGAGCAGGTGGGGTGGCCCGTACGGGGATGCTACGGCAGGGGGACCCGCCGAGGGACGAAGACCCGGCAAATGTGCGGAACACGTGACCCCCGGGGCCCCGGACACGTTCCGGAGCCGCACCCCGGGACGGGGTGACGGACCGGTGACACCACTGCGGGCTCGGGGCTCGGGGCTCACGACTCCGGGTGCCGGCGGCCGCCCAGCGCCGGAGCCGTCGAGTGCGGGAGGAGGTCACGCGGGTCGTCCGGAAGGAGGACGTCCACCTCGGCATCCTCCACGAACCGGTACGGGCGGTGCTCCAGCAGACCGCCCAGATAGCGCCGTACCCGGGACATCTCCGCACGCACCGTCACCGTACGGGCCGGGTCCCCGAACAGGTCCTCGGCCAGACCCGCGGCGCTGCGGCCGGTCCGCCGCACGGCCAGCAGATACAGCAGCTCGGCGTGGCGGGGGCTCAGCCTCCGGGACCAGGAGCCCGCCCCGCCGGACACCTCCACCGACCCGCCGCGCGGCCCCCGGAGATCCAGCACGATCCGGCTCGCCGCGCGGGGCACCGGCTCGTCCGCCACCCGCACCAGCCAGCCTTCGGCCAGCGGCTCCAGCGAGCACCGGCCCAGTGCCGGCAGCCACCGCGTCCCGGCCGACACCGGTCCGGGCAGCGTCAGCCGGCTCTCGTACGGCATCCCGGTCACCGCGGCCGTCCACCCGTGCCGGTCCACCACCATGGCCCGCCCGCCCACCCGGGCCAGTACCGGCGCTGCGATCGCCCGCAGCCGCTCCAGCGACAGCAGATGGTGCTCCCGCAGCCGGGCCTCGGCGAGCTTGGCCACCGCCTCGACCCAGGCCAGCGTGGCCGGATGCATCGTCTCCAGCGGCCCGCTCACATCCACCACACCGATCGGCCGCCCGTCCCGGGGATCGGTCAGGGGCGCCCCCGCACACGTCCAGGAGGCCTGCGACCGGGCGAAATGCTCGGCGGCGGAGACCTGCACCGGCCGCCCGGCCACCGCGGGGGTCCCCACACCGTTGGTGCCGACGACGTCCTCACGCCAGTCCGCGCCCACCGCCAGACCGATGCCGTCCGCCTTGCGCAGCACCGCCGTACTGCCCTCCCGCCACAGCACCCGGCCGTCCGCGTCGGCCACCACCATGATGTGGCAGGCGACGTCCGTGAACGGCAGCAGCCCCTCCCGCAGCACCGGCAGCACATGCCGCAGGGCCGAACCCTCCCGCCGCCGCTGCACCTCCGCGCGGGACAGCAGCCCGGCCCGGGCGTCGTGGTCCGGATCGACGCCGCTGCGCAGCATCCGCTCCCAGGACTCGGCGATCACCGGGCGGGGCGCCACGGGTGCGCGCCGTCCGGCGAGCGTCGCGCTGCGGACCTCGTTCAGCAGCCGGGCCGTGAGCGCCGTGTCGACGCCGGTCAGCTGCGTCACGTCCGTCGGCGAGAGCACCACTCATCCTCCCGGGCAAGGGCTCGGAGGGCAGCCGCACCCACGGCCCGCGGCCGCGCCCCCCGAGATCCGTTCTGGCTGTCCGTCCCATAGTGCCGTGTACCTCCGGCGAGGGCGTTCGGTACCGACACGGACAGCAGCAAGTTGCAACCCTCTGCAACCCTGGTGGAGCGCCCCGCACTGTTTGAAACTTGAGCGACGCCGTCCCGAGCGGCGTCCACGGCTCCACGGGGCCCGTGCGGCGGGGGTGGTGCCGTGTCGGCGCAGCACCACCCCCGCGTCACGCCGGCTCCGGCCGGGCCCGCGCCACGACCGCCGCGAGGTCGAGGGTGTGCGGCAGCGTCCCGAACGACGCGCCCCCGTCACCGCCCAGCCGGGCCGCGCAGAACGCGTCGGCGACCTGCGACGGCGCGTACCGCACCAGCAGCGAGCCCTGGAGCACCAGCGCGAGCCGCTCCACCAGCCGCCGCGCCCGCCCCTCGACGCCCTCCAGATCGGCCAGCTCGGTCAGCAGGTCCCGGATCGCGCCGTCCAGCCGGTGGTCGGCCCCGCGCGCCCGCCCGACCTCCCGCAGGTACGCGTCCAGCGCCCCCGGCTCCCGGCGCAGCGCCCGCAGCACGTCCAGCGCCTGGATGTTGCCCGCGCCCTCCCACACCGAGTTCAGCGGCGACTCGCGCACCAGCCGGGGCATCCCCGACTCCTCCACGTACCCGTTGCCGCCCAGGCACTCCGCCGCCTCCACGACGAGCGGCGCGCACCGCTTCGTCACCCAGTACTTGGCCGCCGGCACGGCGATCCGCAGCAGCGCCCGCTCCTGCTCGCCCCCGTCGTCACAGGCCGCGGCCAGCCGCAGCGCCAGCGTGGTGGCCGCCTCCGACTCCAGGGCGAGATCGGCCAGCACGTTGCGCATCAGCGGCTGGTCGACCAGCTTCCCGCCGAACGCCTCCCGGTACGCGCAGTGGTGCACCGCCTGCGCGACGGCCTGGCGCATCAGCCCCGCAGAGCCCAGCACGCAGTCCAGCCGGGTCGCCGCCACCATCCCGATGACGGTGTGCACCCCGCGCCCCTCGTCCCCGACCCGCCGCGCCCAGGTCCCCGCGAACTCGACCTCGGCGGACGCGTTGGACCGGTTGCCCAGCTTGTCCTTGAGCCGCTGGAGGAGGAACACGTTGCGCGAGCCGTCCGCGAGCACGCGCGGCACCAGGAAGCACGTGAGCCCACCGGGCGCCTGCGCCAGCACCAGGAACGCGTCCGACATGGGCGCCGAGCAGAACCACTTGTGCCCGGTCAGCTCGTACGCGCCGTCCTCGGCCAGCGGCCGCGCGGACGTCGTGTTCGCGCGCACGTCGCTGCCGCCCTGCTTCTCCGTCATGGCCATCCCGAAGAGCACACCGGCCTTCTCGTGGGCCGGCCGCAGTCCCCGGTCGTACACCGGCGACGCCAGCCGAGGCTCCCACTCGGCGGCCAGCGCCGGGTCCGCGCGCAGGGCGGGCACGGCCGCGTGCGTCATCGACAGCGGGCAGCAGGTGCCGGCCGCGACCTGCGTCCACACCACGAACGCCGCCGCCCGCCGCACATGCCCGCCCGGCTGCCCCCACGCGCCCGTCAGCCCCGCCGAGACCCCCTTGCCGAGCAGCCGGTGCCAGGCCGGATGGAAGTCGACCTCGTCGATCCGGTGCCCGTACCGGTCGTGGCTGCGCAGCCGCGGCGGGTTCTCGTCGGCCTGCACCCCCCACTCCTGCACCTGCGCGGAACCGGAGGTCCGGCCGAGTCCCGACAGCTCGGACCGGCCCTCGTCCAGCACCGCCGGGTCCAGATGCCGCTCGACCGCCTCCGTCAGCGCCCGGTCGGCGGCGAACACGTCGTACTGCGTCAGCGGCGGTGCCTGGTTGGTCACGGTGTGCGTGCTCCCTGCCATGACGACGAACCTACCCGCCGCCCCCGCCACCCGTCCCACCTCGTGACCCTTCGGGTGAGGGCGGCCGGGCACGGCGGATACCTTTGGGTCGTGCAGCCAGCAAGCGAATCCCCCGACGCGCCCTCCGGTCGACTTCACAGGGCCCGCGCCCTGTACCGCAACGTCTCCAAACGCAAGACCGTCTGGCTGCTGCTCAAGGACACCGTCAACTCCTGCATGGAGTACCGCATCCTGGGCCTGGCCGCCGAGGCGGCCTTCTTCACCCTGCTGTCGGTGCCCCCGCTGCTGCTCAGCATCATCGGTCTGCTCGGCTACGTCGACTCCTGGACCGGCGCCGACACCATCCAGAGCCTGCAGACCAACCTCCTCGAGGCGTCCCGCGCCGTGCTGTCCGACCGGGGAGTGAAGCAGATCGCCGAGCCGATCCTGCACGACGTCACGAAAGGCGGCAGACCCGACGTCATCTCCATCGGCTTCCTGTTCGCCGTGTGGTCGGGCTCCCGCGCGGTGAACGTCTTCATCGACACCATCACCGTGATGTACGGCCTCGACGGGGTGCGCGGCATCGTCAAGACCCGCCTGGTGGCCTTCCTGCTGTTCATCGCGGCCCTGCTGATCGGCTCGGTCGCACTGCCCCTGATGGTGGCGGGCCCGGACGCCGTCGTCCGCGTCGTCCCCTGGTCGACGACGCTCGTGCAGATCCTGTACTGGCCGGTGGTGATCCTGCTGTCGGTCGCCTTCCTGACCACGCTCTACCACGTCTCCGTACCCGTGCGGTCCCCGTGGATCGAGGACGTGCCCGGCGCGCTGGTCGCCCTCGCCATGTGGGTGATCGGCAGCATCCTGCTGCGGATCTACCTGACCAACACCGTCGAGGGCCCCACCATCTACGGCTCCCTCGCGGCCCCCGTCGCCGTCCTGCTGTGGATCGGCGTGTCCGCCTTCGCCGTCCTCGTGGGGGCTGCGGTCAACGCCGCCATCGACCGGGTCTGGCCGGCCGCCGCGACGGCCGCCGCCCGCGAGGCCAACGAGCGGCTGCGGCAGGAGCAGGTCGCCGAGTACGTCGCCCGCACCTCCGCCGCGGCCGACGACGACACCGACCCGGACATGCCCGCCGAGTTCCCCGAACGCTGGTCCCGCTTCCTGCCCCCCGAGGACGTCACGGCCCGCCTGCGCACCCACGTGAAGAACAGCCACCACCCGAGGAACGGCGAGGAGCAGACGGGATCGTCGGACGACGAGAGGTGAGCCCGACCGTCCGGCGGCGACGCATCCCGCCAGGACGCACCGGGTCCCGATTCGGTCACGGAGAACGGACGGAGTTGCTTCTTAGGTAAGGCAAACCTTAAATAAGCCTGACCCGCACCTCGGAAAGGCTTTGTCATGAGACGTCCCTCCCTCCGCACGATCGGGGCCCTCGCCGCCTCAGCCCTGCTCGTCCCCCTGGCGACCGCCTGCGGTTCGGACGACAAGGGAGCAGGCTCCGGTACCGAAGCCGGAGGAAAGGACGGGGGAGGGACGCTCGTCGTCTACTCCGGCCGCAGTGAGGACCTCGTCGCGCCACTCATCGAGAAGCTGGAGAAGACCACCGGCACCAAGGTCGAGGTGCGTTACGGGGACAGTGCCGAACTCGCCGCCCAGCTCCTCGAGGAGGGTGACAGGACCGACGCGGACCTCTTCTTCTCGCAGGACGCCGGCGCACTCGGCGCCCTGGGCAAGGAGGGCCGTCTCGCGGCGCTGCCGCAGACGTCCCTCGACAGCGTCGACAAGGCGTTCCGCGCGGAGAACGGCGACTGGGTCGGTGTGTCGGGGCGGGTCCGCGTCATCGCCTACCACGGCGACAAGGTCGCCGAGGCACCGGACAGCGTGCACGAACTGACCGGGCCGGAATGGAAGGGGAAGGTCGGCTACGCACCCACCAACGCCTCGTTCCAGGCGTTCGTGACCGGCATGCGGGTCCTCGAGGGCGACGACGCCACGCGCAAGTGGCTGAAGGACTTCCAGGCCAACGACCCTCAGGTGTACGAGAAGAACGGCGCCGTCCTCGACGCCGTCGACGACGGCAAGGCCGAACTCGGCCTGATCAACCACTACTACTGGTACGAGAAGGCCGCCGAGGAGGGCGCGGACAAGCTCAAGGCCAAGCTGCACTTCCCGACGAAGGGCGACCCGGGCGCGCTCGTCAACGTCGCGGGCGTCGGGATCCTCAAGGGCAGCGACCAGAGCACCGCCGCGCAGAAGGCCGTCGACTTCTTCCTGGCGAAGGAGGCGCAGACCTACTTCGCCGACGAGACCCACGAGTACCCGCTGGCCGCCGGAGTCACCGGCGAGGACGGCCTCCCGCCGCTCGACTCCATCGACGCGCCGGAGATCGACCTGAGCCGACTGGAGTCCCTCCAGGTCACGCTGGAGATGCTCCAGGAAGCCGGGATGGTCTGATCGGCATGAAGAGTTCGGGTACCCGAGGCCCCCAGGCCCCGCCGGCACCCGCCCGCTCCGCCCCGGGCCCGGACGACGCCCCCGCGCCGTCCAGGCCCGGGCGTGCCGGGCGCAGACCGCCGCTCCTCCTGCTGGCCCTGGCTTCGGCAGCCGCGGCCCTGGCCCTGCTCCCGCTGGTCTACCTGGCGGTACGGGCCGTGGAGCGAGGCCCCGCGTACGCGTGGAACGTCGTCGCGACCGACCGCACGCTGGAACTGCTCGCCCGGAGCGTCGGTCTGGCCGCCGTGGTGGTGACCGCCTGCCTCGTCCTGGGCATCTCCCTCGCCTGGCTGACCGTCCGCACCGCGCTGCCCGGTCGGCGCGCGTGGTCGGTGCTCGCCACGCTGCCGCTCGCCGTGCCCAGCTACGTCGCGGCCTTCGCCTGGATCTCGGCGCGCCCCGATCTCGCCGGATTCAGCGGCGCCGCCTTCGCGCTCACCCTGGTCAGCTACCCGTACGTGTACCTGCCGGTGGCCGCCGCGTTGCGCGGTATCGATCCCGCCCAGGAGGAAGCGGCGCGCGCCCTGGGGCACGGACCCTGGAGCACGTTCCGTCGGGTCACCCTGCCGCAGCTCCGCCCGGCCGCGGCCGGAGGCGGGCTGCTCGTGGCGCTGTACGTCCTCTCCGACTTCGGGGCCGTGTCGATCATGCGGTACGAGACCTTCACCCGGGCCATCCACACGTCGTACAAGGCGAGTTTCGACCGTACGCCCGCAGCCGCCCTCAGCGTGGTGCTCGTCCTGATGACGGTGCTGCTGGTCGCCGCCGAGGCGCGTACCCGCGGCCGTGCGGGCCATGCCCGGACCGGCGGGGGCACGGCCAGGCCCGCACCCCCGATCCCGCTCGGCCGACTGAAGTGGCCCGCACTCGGCTGGTGCTCGGCCGTCGCCGCGGCCGGGGTCGCCTTCCCGGCCGGGACCCTCGGGTACTGGCTGGCGGTCGGCAACTCCCGCACCTGGGATCCGCGGGGACTGCTGGAGACCGGGGGGATCACGCTGCTCGTGGCGGCCCTCGGCGCCGTGCTCACCACGTGTCTGGCCCTTCCCGTCGGCGTGCTCGCCGCCCGCCATCGGGGTCGCGCCGCACATCTGCTGGAGCAGGCCGCGTACGCGGGCCACGCCGTGCCCGGGATCACCGTGGGCCTCGCGATGGTCTTCCTCGCGGTGCGGTTCGCCTATCCGCTGTACCAGGAGCTTCCCCTGCTCGTCGCCGCCTACGCGGTGCTGTTCCTGCCGGTCGCCGTGGGCGCCACCCGGGCAGCGGTCCTCCAGTCACCACCCGTGCTGGAGGACGTCGCCCGTTCCCTCGGGCGGGGGCCTCTGGGCGTCCTGCGCGAGGTCACGGTCCCACTCGCCGCTCCCGGTATCGCCGCGGGCGCCGCCCTGACCTTCGTGGTCTGCATGAAGGAACTCCCGGCGACCCTGCTGCTCCGGCCCACCGGTATGGACACCCTCGCGACCCGCCTGTGGACCGAGACCGGAACCGGCTCGTACGCCGCCGCCGCTCCGTACGCGGCCGTCCTCATCCTGATCGCCGCCGTTCCCTCGTACCTCCTCGGAAGGCACCGCGCATGACCGACCTGCGGATCACCGGGCTCACCAAGTCCTACGGGCCCGGCGCCCCCGTCCTCAACGGGATCGACCTCTCCGTCCCCGCAGGGCGGCTGGCCGCCGTCCTCGGGCCTTCGGGCTGCGGCAAGACGACCATGCTGCGCATCGTGGCCGGCTTCCTGCGGGCGGACGCGGGGACGGTCGAGATCGGCGGGCGGACCGTCACCGGACCCGGCACCCACCTGTCCCCGGAACGACGGCGCATCGGCATCGTGCCGCAGGAGGGCGCCCTGTTCCCGCACCTGAGCGTGGCACGCAACGTCGCCTTCGGGCTGGCGGGCTCCTCCCCGGCCGAACGCCGTCGGCGCACCGGGGACATGCTCGACCTCGTCGGCCTGCCCGGCTACGGCGACCGGATGCCCCACGAACTCTCCGGCGGCCAGCAGCAACGCGTCTCGCTGGCGCGGGCGCTCGCCCCGGAACCCGCGATCGTCCTGCTCGACGAACCGTTCAACGCGCTCGACAGCGGACTGCGGGCAGGCGTACGGGCCGATGTGCGCGCGGCGCTCAGGTCCACCGGGGCGACGGGCGTCCTCATCACCCACGACCAGCAGGAGGCACTCTCCACGGCAGACCTCGTGGCGGTCGTCAGAGCGGGCAGGGTGGCTCAGTGCGGAACTCCCCAGGACGTCTACCGCAGGCCGGAGGACCCCTGGGTGGCCGCCTTCGTCGGTGGCGTCGTCCTGCTTCCGGGCACCGGCAGGGGCACGACCGCGGACACCGCCCTGGGCCGCATCCCGTTGGAGACCCCGGTGGACGACGGTGCCGGAACGGTCGTGCTGCGCCCCGAACAGCTCACCCTCGGCGCACCGTCCGACCAGGCGCCCCGCGGCACGGTGGCGGACGTCTCCTTCCACGGACCGGACACCCTGGTGACGGTGGCGGTGACCGGACTGGACTCACCGGTGCACGTCCGTGTTCCCGGGCCGGTCGCTCACCGCCCCGGCGATCCGGTGAGCCCGGCCGTCACCGGCACGGCGACCCTCCACCTCCCCCGGCGGGACGACAACGGGCGCGTGGCGGGCGAGTACAACCCCGCGGCCACCGCCTGACCGGCACGGGACGTCGAGCGGGCGCGCGGGGGACGCCCGCCCCGCGCCTACGCTTGCCCCATGGACGCTCTCACCGGCCTGCTGGAAGGCCCCCGCGCCCGTGGGGCGTTCATGATCAGGACGTGCTTCGACTCGCCCTGGTCGGTCCGGATCGAGGACCGCGCCCCGCTGACCGTGATGCTGCTCGTCCGCGGTGACGCCTGGATCGTGCCGGACCGCGGCGAACGGCTGCGGCTGCGCCCCGGCGACCTCGCCATCGCGCGCGGCCCCGCCCCGTACACCTGCGCCGACGACCCCGGCACCGCGCCGCAGGCGCTGATCCTGCCGGGCGGCGAGTGCCACCACCCCGACGGACGCCCCCTGAACGGTGTCATGGACCTCGGCGTCCGCACCTGGGGCGACCGGCCCGACGGCGAGACGGTCATGCTGATCGGCACCTACCGGATGCGGGGCGAGATCGGCGGCCGGCTCCTCGACGCGCTGCCGCCGCTGCTCTCCCTCACCGCCGACGACTGGCACTGCCCGCTCACCCCGCTCCTCACGGCGGAGATCGTGCGGGACGAACCCGGCCAGGAGGTCGTCCTCGACCGGCTGCTCGACCTGCTGGTCATCGCCGCCCTGCGGGCCTGGTTCGCCCGCCCCGAGGCGGCGCCGCCCGCCTGGTACGAGGCCCTGGGCGACCCCGTCGTCGGCCCGGTGCTGCGCCTTCTCCAGGACGACCCCGCCCACCCCTGGACGGTCGCCGCGCTCGCCGCGAAGGCCGGCGTCTCGCGCGCCGCGCTGGCCCGCCGCTTCACCGAACGCGTCGGCGAACCCCCGATGACGTACCTCACCGGCTGGCGCCTCGCCCTCGCCGCGGACCGCCTCCGCGACACCGACGACACGATCGGCGCGATCGCCCGCCACGTCGGCTACGGCAGCGCCTTCGCGCTGTCGACCGCCTTCAAACGGGAGTACGGGGTCAGCCCGCAGGAATGGCGGACGCGGGCCGCGTAGCGTGGGTGAGGTGTACAGCGAGCGTGCGTCACGGCTGCCGGGCGCGGTCGTGTGGACCAACACCCCGGCCGGCACCGGAGCGGGCCGGGTACTGCCCGACGGCTGCATGGACCTGCTCTGGCACGACGGACGCCTGCTGGTCGCGGGCCCCGACACCCACGCCCACCTCACCGAGGGCGACGCGACCCGCCCCTGGGCGGGCATCCGCTTCCACCCCGGTACCGGCCCCGCCCTGCTGGGCGTCCCCGCGCACGAACTGCGCGACCGGCGCCCCGACCTGGCGGACCTGTGGCCGGCGGCGCGGGTACGCCGCCTGACCGCCCGGGTGAACGCGGTGGCCGACCCGGCACGCGGCCTGGAGGACCTGGCCCTGCGACGGGCCGCCGAGACCGCGCCGCCCGACCCGGTGCTGCCGCGGCTGGTGGCCGCCCTGGACGCGGGCCGCCCGGTCGCCACGACCGCCGACGAACTCGGCCTGAGCGCCCGCCAGTTGCACCGACGCTCGCTCACCGCGTTCGGCTACGGCCCCAAGACCCTGACCCGCATCCTCCGCCTCCACCGAGCCCTCGCCCTGGCCCGCACGGGCACCCCCTTCGCGGAAACCGCCACCCGCACCGGCTACGCCGACCAGGCCCACCTCTCCCGCGACGTACGGGACTTGACGGGCCTGCCCCTGAGCGAGCTACTGGCCGCCCGCCGCTAGCGGAGCGAACAGGTCGACCCCGTTGCCGTCCGGGTCGAGCACCACGGCGTACCGCTGCCCCCACACGGCGTCCCACGGTTTCAGTTTGCTGCCGCACCCACTCGCGACCAACTCCTCGTACAGCGCGTCCACTTCCTCCGGACTGTCGCAGCGCAGCGCGAGCGAGGCCCGCCCTTCGCCCGAAGGCGGCTCCCACCCGGTGTGGAACGACCGGACCACCTCCTCGGTGTCCAGCAGCAACCGCAGCCCGCCCGGCAACCCGGCCTCGGCGTGCCCCTGTTCCTCGGCCCCCTCGGGGAACGCGAACCCGAGCCGCCGATAGAAGGCGACGGAGGCGCCCATGTCGGAGACGACCAACCCGATGGCATCACATCGTGCACTCATACGGCCACCGTAGGTCGGCCCGGCCGGCCCGGTCTTGAAGAAAACGGACGTGCTCGCGTGGGGGTCAACCACGCGGCGGTGCCGTGCTCGCGCGTTCCACCAGGCGGGTGGACAGCTCGGTGCGGGTGCTCTCCGGGCGGTGGCCGTCCATGACGCGCAGCAGGAGGCGCAGGGCCGTCGCCGCCCTCTCGGGCAGGGGCTGGCGGACCGTCGTCAGCGCCGGGGTGAGCCAGCGGGCCTCGGGGAGGTCGTCGAAGCCGGCCACGCTCATGTCCTCCGGCACCCGCAGGCCCCGTTCGGCCAGGGCCCCGTACACCCCGAGCGCCATCCGGTCCGAGCAGACGAAGACGGCCGTGGGCGGTTCGGGCAGATCGAGGAGTTCGCGCATGCGCCGGTGGGCCGCCGCCTCGTCGGAACCGGCGTGGCGCAGGTACTCGGCGCGCTCCCGCGCCAGCCGGGTCTCCAGGACGTGCAGGCGGCGGGCCTTGGCGTGTCACTCCCGCCGGCCGCGGTAACCCCCTGGTGCGTGCTCGGAACCCTTCTGCCCGACGGGCAGGGGCAGCCGGTGCCGCAGGGTCCGCACCCCCGTCTCCAGGGACTGGATGTGGGCGCGGGCGCTGCGGCGGGCCGGCGCCCGCTGGTCGTGCGTGGCTCTGGTGAGCGCACCCGCCCACCGGGCCGACGACTGAGGGGTCAGCTCCCGCTTGCGCACCGCCCACGCTCCGGCGTCGTGGTCCAGGCCGTCACGGCAGCGCGCCTTCAGGTCGCGGGAGGCGAGGGTGCCCAGATGGGCGCCCACCTGCCGCGGCACCTCCACGTCCACGACGGTGAGCTGCTTGAGCCGGGTACGGATGGCCACACCCGACGGGCCCGGTGCGATGAACGGTGCCGCAAGCTTTCGCAGACCACCCACCCCGCACCCTCGCTCAGCTGTGAAGACTCACCCGCCTCACCCAACGATGACCACCTGCCAGAGGTCACGCATTCGACAGGCAGATTTCCGTTCTCACCCTGGATGCAGAGCCTTCCGGCCCCACCCCGGTACTCACTTGTTCGCGTCAGGACACACTCACACGCAGTCAAAGGCCGGCAGTTCCCGACCCCACCTCTCCGGCCCGCCCGAGGGCCCTGGAAGTTTCGACCAGCGCTGCTCTCCGGCGGTCCGGGACGCGACCGGACAGAAAGCGCTTCCTGCTTTAGGTGCGGGGCAACGCGGCGGGAAGGGCGGGGAGGCGGCCACCGGAATGACGCAGGAATACCGATGAGTATCCCGGTGCTCTTGTGATACCGGAGGCGCTGCGAAGGGCTGGTGGGCAGATGACGGCAGACGACCGGGCGAACCCCGTGACCCGCATGAGCCCCATGACCCCCGTGGTCAGGACGCCGTACGGTGCCGTACGCGGCAGATGGGAAGACGAGGTCGCCGTGTTCCGGGGCATCCCGTACGCGGCGCCGCCGTTCGGCCCCCGCAGATTCCGGCCCCCCGTCCCGCCGGACCCCTGGGACGGCGTACGCGACGCCGACGCCTTCGGCCCCACGGCCCCGAAACCCCCGTACTCCGAAGCCTTCGCGCGCTGTCTCGCCGATCCGTCCGTCGTCGGCGACGGCTGTCTCAACCTGAACGTCTGGACCCCCGACCCGTCCCCGGCAGCCCGGCTGCCGGTGCTGGTGTGGCTGCACGGCGGGGCCCTGACCAGGGGTTCCTCGGCGGTACCGGTGTACGACGGGCGGACCTTCGCCCGTGACGGCGTGGTGTTCGTGTCGGTCAACTACCGGCTCGGCGTCGAGGGCTACGGCCTCTTCCCGGACGCCCCCGCCAACCCGGGCCTGCGCGACCAGCTCGCCGCCCTGTGCTGGGTCCACGAGTCGGTCGCGGCCTTCGGCGGCGACCCCGACCGCGTCACCCTGGGCGGCCAGTCCGCCGGGGCGATCAGCACGGGCGCGCTGATCGCCGCCCCGCAGACCCAGGGCCTGGTCCGGCGGGCCGTCCTGCAGAGCGGGCCGCCCGAGGCGTCCGACCGGGGCAAGGTGCGGCGGGTGGTGCGCCGCATGGCGAACCGGCTGAAGGTCCCCGCGACCGCCGAGGCCTTCGCCGCCGTCGACCGCGAGCTGCTGCTGCGCACCCAGGCCGAGGTGGGGCGCCTCAGCAGCCCGGTGCTCGGCGGCCCCGCCTTCGGCATAGTCGTCGACGACGACCTCGTCCCGCGCGACCCCCTGGAGGCACTCACCGACGGCGGCGCGGCCCCCGGCGTCGACCTGCTCACCGGATGGACCGCTGACGAGTACCGGCTGTGGCTGGTACCGGGCGGGCTCCTGGAACGCGTCGACCGGCTCGGCGCGGTCGCCCTGGCCGGGGCGATGGCCCGCTGCCACTGCGGCAGCGAGGTCCCGCGCGGCTACCGCGCCCTGCGCCCGGACGCCGGTACCGCCGAGATCGTCGGGCAGCTGGTCACCGACCACCTCCTGCGCATCCCGCTGCACCGACTCGCCGACGGCCGCGAAGCCCCCTCGTACGTCTACGAGTTCGCCTGGCCCTCCAACCGCCCCGACATGGGCGCCTGCCACGCCCTGGAACTCGGCTTCGTCTTCGACAGCGGCGACGAGCCCGACGCGCGCAAACTCGCGGGCGAGGGCGCACCCCAAGCCCTGTCCGACGCGATGCACGGCGCCTGGGTGCGTTTCGTCTCCGACGGAGAGCCGGGATGGGAGCGCTGGGACGCCGGGCACCCGGTGCGGATGTTCGGCGCCGGCGCACCGCACACGGCATACGGGCCGCGCGACCGCGAACTCGCCCTGTGGACCACGACCACCGAGGACCCGCCACCCGCCACCGCGCCGGAACTCCGCTCGGTCATCAGCCGCCTGCGCCGCGGTGGTGTGCTCCGACGGCGCTGAGGGGCGGGATCCCGACGAACGGGGCTCAGGAGCACGTGCCTGCCGACCACCGCGCTCCGGCTTCGGCTCCGTTCCTGCGCGAGGCCGACCCTTCCCCGGTGGCGTCACGGGGGAATGCGAGGCTTGACCTCCCGCACGGCGTACCGAAGAGGGGCAGGGAACCATGCGTGAAGCGATCCGGGCCGATGTGGTGCTCTCCGGATACGGTCCGGTCGGCCAGGCCTACGTCGAGTACCTGGCTCGGCAGCGGGACGAGCTTGCCCGCCGGCACGGTGTACGGGTGAACGTCGTTGCCGTCCGGGCGAGTTCCGGACAGTGCCGACTCCGCGAGGGCGAACCCGTGCCGCCCCGCTCGGCGTGGGGCCCACTGGTCCCGCTGGAGGAGACACTCGACCGGACCGCCGCCCGCGTGTTCGTCCAGGCGATTCCGTCCTCCCCCCGGCTCCGCCGGCACGCCGCGGAGGAGGCCGTGATCGCCCTGCGCAGAGGGGTCCACGTGGTCACGGCCACCAAGAGCCACCTGCTCAGCCACTGGCGGGACCTCGACGAGGCGGCCCGCGCGGCCGCCGTCATGATCAGGATCTCCGGGGCGACGGGAGCCGCCCTGCCGGCGGGGGACCTGTCCAGGACCTCGTTGCGAGGTCTGGGCTGCACGACGATCCGGGCCTGCCCGAACGGCACCGCCACGTTCGTCCTCGACCGCCTCGCCGCGGGCGACTCGCTGGGTGAGGCGGTTCGGGAGGCTCAGCGTTGCGGGATCGCGGAAGCGGACCCCACGTCCGACCTGTCCGGGGAGGACGCCGCCACGAAGGTGCGGCTGCTGGCAGCGCTGGCCTGGGGATGGGACCCGGCGTCCGTGCAGGTGGAGGCGGAGCCGGTGGACGAGGGCACCTCCCGGGCGGCGCCGGCCGCGGTCTCCCGAGCACGCCGCCTGCGGGCCGTGGCGAGCGCATCCGTGGACACGCCCCGCCTCGTCCGCGTCCGACTGGAGGAGACGGAGCCCGGTGACCCCCTGCACGCGCTCGTCGGACCGGAGAAGGCCGTGGTGTTCGGCTGCCCCGATGCCGGCGACGTGATCGTCAGCGGGGGACGCTCGAGTCCCCTGGGCGCCGCGCTCGCCCTGGTGAAGGACACCATCGAGGTCACGGCTCCCCGAGCCGGGTTCCTCTGACACGTGATGCGCGGGGGACCTGTGCTGTGGGAGGAGCCAGAGCGGGCAGGGCGGTCAGCCCTTGGCGATCCTGCTCTCGACACCGGCATTCCCCTTGTCCCACCAGTGCCCGTAGCGCCGGTGGACGGCGGGAGCACGGTCGGCGAGCAGTACGGACAGCTTCTCCGCGGTCAGGAAGGACGCGTCCTTCAGCGCGGCCCCCGGGCTTCTGAGATGATCATCGCTGGAGTGATCAAGGGGGGCGCGTGTCCACGTTCTTTCTGGTGGTCGGTTCGGTGATGGCACTGGTGCTCGGGGCGGCGGGGGCGGTGGCACTGGTGACCGGCCGGATCGTACTGCCCTGGTTCCAGGGCGGTGTGAGCCGTCCCGGACTGTGGGGTGCCGGCGCGCTCCTGCTGGCCGGAGGCCTCGCGGCCACGCGCCGCATGCCTTCCGGGGGCAACATGCCGCTCGTCCTGGTGGGCCTCTCCCTGATGACGGCGTCGCAGCTCCTCGAGGAGCCCCGGCGGACACGCTCCGGCCGGGCCGCGGGGTCCGCGAACCGTTCGAAATGATTTCAGGGGATGCCGATTCCGCGCGACTTCGCCCGCTGCGGCACGGGGCGACCTGGAAAGGGAACTGAGCGTTCGGCTGTCCGACGACTACAAGAAAATCGCCGGCAGGTACGCCCCGGTCCAACTGAACGGTCGTCTCTTCCTGGACCGTCCCTCCACCGACCGGTGGAACCCGGGACGTCGGATGCAGGAGACGGTCCAGGCGTTCATGTCTCACAGTGACCTGCCGGACGTAGAGCGCCGGGGTTTCACCGACCCACCCTTGGGTGCTCCCTCCGGCCTCGTTCCACTGCTCAACACCGACCGCGGGGAGTACCTGTTCGGGGCGGTCAGGGCGTCAGCGGGCCGGCGAGAACCGCTGCGCCCGCGGCGCGGTCCCCCGACCACGAGAGCGACGCATCGGCGGCGGACACCCGACCCCAGAGCATGAGCAGCAGTCGCTCCGCCTTCCCGGAGATCTCGGCGACGGGCTCACCCGGACCGTGGGTCCAGGACCGGCCGGTGTCGGTGGCCCGCAGCCGAAGCGCATGGCGCGGCGGTTCGGCCCGTCCGCGCGCGATCTGACGCGGCGCCATCGTGTCGAAGACCTCCGCCACGCCGTCCGCCGCGAACTCCGGGTCGAAGGGGAGAGCACGCCCGAGCGCGTTCTGCGCGTCCCAGCGGTGGATCAGCGTCTCCTGGGCGCGCCGCCGCTGCCAGAAGCCCACGGTGTGCGGCGGGGAGAAGGTCCACGCCTCGATGGCCGGATCAGTGTCCAGCACGGCCAGTAGCTCGTCCACCGAGGCGTCGAACCAGCCCCGCACCTCGGCGCCCGCCCGCGGTGCGGGCGGTGCCTCGTAGTCGCCGCGCTTGTCGGTGATCGCGGCGGCGGCCCAGCGGTTTCCCCGGCCCATGTGCTCGGCGAGGTCGCGCAGCGTCCATTCCCCGCAGTGGGGGACGGGTGCGCTGAGATCGTGCCCGAGGCAGGCGCTGAACGCGGCGGACTCCTGGCGCAGCAACCGGAGGTAGGGAAGCGAAGTCACCGCGCTGACCCTACCCACCCCGGCCCACGACCCTGCGCCCACCCCGTCGATGCCCGCGGCCCCCACCCGGCTCGCCGGCACCCGGGCCCGGGCCCGGCACGCGGCAACCGGCTGATCTTCTCCGACACTGCTGCACCGCTTCGAGCTCCACGCGAGAATCTCGATCCGGACCGTCAACGGAAAGGACGAGGCCGTGCAACCCACCCTCAACCTCTGGCGCCGGCAGCTCGGGGAGGTGCCCGAGTCGGTCTGGCAGCGCACCGAGCTTCGAGTGCTGATCCTGGCAGACAACGGCCTCACGACCCTCTCACCGAAGATCGGACAACTGGACCGTCTGACCACTTTGGACCTCGGTCACAACGAGCTCATGTCGCTTCCCGACGCTCTGGGCGACCTGGTCGAACTCAGCGGCTGCCTTTACCTGCACGACAACAACGTGTCCCGACTCCCGGACATATTGGGCAACTTGAAGCGGCTGCGCTACCTCAACGTCGGCGAGAACCCTCTCACCGCCTTGCCCGAAACCATCGGCCGGATGACGGAACTGATCGAGCTGCGAGCCCAGCACAACCGGCTGACCGGATTGCCCGACAGCATCGGCCACCTCCACAGGTTGCGCGAGCTCTGGCTGCGGGGGAACGGACTCAGAACTCTGCCCTCCACGGTGACTGATCTGCATGAACTACGGCACCTGGACCTGCGGGAGAACGACCTCACCGAACTGCCCGAGTCCCTGGTCGGCCTTCCCCGGCTTCGGCAACTCGACCTCCGCAGCAACCACATCGTCCGGATTCCGGACTGGGTGGTGCGGATGCCCGCCCTGGAGAAGCTGGATCTTCGGTGGAACACCTGCACGCTCCCCCACCGCGTGCTGACGGGGCTGGAGGAACGCGGGTGCGTCGTCCTGCTGTGAACCGCCGGCAGAACACTCCGACGCGAAGCTTCCCTCATCTCTCGGGTTCCGGCCCGACCTCCGCGCAGAGTGACGTTTCGCTGTGGCTGGACATCGAAGAGAGCGAAGGAAGGTGGGGCGCGGGGCGAGTGCTGCGCGAAGGCGGGTGAGTATCGCCCGCCACTGCTTCCGATCCTTCGGATCGATCCGGTTCGAGGCCGGCCCCGCCTCGTCTTTCGATCTGGCCTGGCTGGAGCGTTGCGACGAGGGACGCAAGCCGTCGGGGGTACGCGGCGAAGGTGGTCTTCGGAGCGTCTCTCTCGCAGTGAGCGGAAAACCGTTCGACCGGCCGGGGCCGGAGCCGTCATGATCCGCACTTGTGACGACTCCGCAGCAGCTCCTGGTTCGGGCCGCCGCCCGCAACAACGCCGAGTGGTGCGCGGCGATGAGCCGATCGCACGGCTTGGCGGGCGAGTTCGGGGCACAGACGTGGGCCGCTCCGTCCCGCACGCCGCTCTACCACCCCGACGCGGTGACGCTGGTGCCGGACGCCGACCCGGCCGCGCTGGCGGCCCGGATCGACACCACCGCACCCGGCGCCTCCGTCAAGGACAGTTTCGCCGACCTCGACCTGACGGAGGTCGGTTTCCGGGTGCTGTTCGAGGCGCAGTGGATCCACCGCCCGGCGAGCGCGCCCGCCCCCGCGTCGGATCTCGACTGGGTCGTGGCGGGCTCCCCGGACACACTGCGCGCCTGGGCGCTCGCCTGGGACGACGGGGACGGCAACGCGGACCTCTTCCGGCCCGAACTGCTCGACGACCCCGCCACCTTCGTGCTCGCCGGACAGTCCACCGGCGGCCGAGTGGTCGCCGGCGCGGTGGCGAGCCGCAGCGACCACGTGGTCGGAATCTCCAATGTCTTCGCACTGGACGGCGGCCCCGACGCGGCCTGGCCGGTCGTACTGGACGCGGTGAACAGGCTGTTCCCCACCCTGCCGGTGGTCGGCTACGAGCAGGGCGACGCCCTGGCGGCAGCCGTCCGCCACGGCTTCGAGCCGGTCGGTCCGCTGAGGGTCTGGCTTTACGGCTTGTAACCGGACCGTGCCAGCACTACGTGTCGCCCCAGTCCGAACTCCTCGGGTTCGTCGTCACTGACGACCGCGAAAGTGCCCGCAGGGACTCCGGGCAGCGTGGCCACGTGGGACGCCACTGCCAGCAGTTCCTCTTCACCGGCTCCGGTGACGAAGAAGACGTAAGCGCCCTCGTGCTCCTCTCCGTCGTCGAAGACCTCTACGTCACCTTGCTCTTCGAGGTCGGACAGGAAGTCCTCGATCTCTTCGATCCACGGGAACGGGTAGGCGCCTTCCGGCAGGTTCGGAGTCGGCAGCAACGGCACGTGGATCTCGACAACCATGGTGGGCACGGTGCCCATCTTGCTCCTCGTGCCTCCGCCCGGCTCAGCCAGGGGGTGTCCCGCCGGAGCGGGACGTCTCACTCAAGGCTGACAGTGAGAGGGACCCGCGCGACGGGACGACCTCTCGAGGGTGGGGACAAAAGGCGCGAAATCGGTGTGTACTCGCCGTCCTTGCAGGAAGGGGCTTCGCGGTCCCGAGGTGGTGGGGCGGGAGACGGGTGTCGTGCGGAGGCGTGAGCAGTCGGCAGGCAAGTGTCCTGATGTTGCTCAGACGAGCGGCATCAGGACAGCGGCGGTCAAAGTGCTCACGCTTTCGGGGAGGTGTGTCACGTTCGGGGGGAACCGCAGCTCCGGGCGGGCTCGTGTCCTGGTACGGGTGGAAGAGGAACCGGGCGAGTTTCGCGGAGGGATCATGCAGATCATCGAGGTGACCGGTTATGCCGTCCGATCTGCTGTGATCACCATGAGGCGGACGGGAACGCCACTCGAGTTCGTGATCTTCCCGATGCTGCATGTGGCTTCGCCGGCGTTCTACTCCCAGGTCCGCCTCAGGCTCAGGGAATGCGACCTCATAGTCGTCGAGGGAATCCGGGGGAAGTCGATCGGAGTGAGCACCCTCACACTCGCTTACCGGTTCGCCCCACGCCGACGGCGCAACGGCCTGCAGGAGCAGCGCGAGGAGCTGCTGCTTCCCGAGGGCGTGCCGGTCGTCAACCCGGATGTGACCGCGGCGGAGGCGATCGCGGACCTGAAGACGTTACCGCGGTGGACGTACCTGCTGCTCATGGTCACGGCCCCCGTGATGGGTCTGGTGTTCGCGCTGCGCGGTCCGCGCGCCTTCCTCGACGAGGACCTGGTGGTCGAGGATCTGCCGTCGACGCTGCGGGCGGAGATGATGGCCGGCGGTCCTGTGGAGCACGCGATGACCGGTCGGCGCGACCAGCGGTTGCTCGACGCGCTCGGCGAGATCCACGCGGAGCGCGGCGACGAACCGATCCGGGTGGCCGTAGTCTACGGGGCCGGCCACGTCCCGGCGATCGTGGCGGGGCTGCGGGACCGTTACGGGTACCGGCCACGCGCAGCGGAATGGCTCATCGTCCTTGTCCCCGCGTAGCCCGTCCGGCGAAGCCGGTTCTGCGCGGCCCGGCAGACGGCGGCGATTGTGCGACATCCCGCGAGTTCACCGTGCCCCTCGGCTTCTTGGCGTGCAACCCGACCAGGCGCCCGGTCGCCTCGGCCTGCGCGTCTGTGGAGGGATCATGATGGTTCTTCAGTAATCTCGAAGGCCCGTCACGATCTACGCGGATTCATCGTTCCCGTCTGCCCGGCTGGTGTGCGGCAACGGGAGATGGCAACCAGGACGATGAACCTTTCCGGGTTCGATCGAGGCCGACGCCCTCTGGGGACTCCAGGGCTGTTACGGCTCCGGCCCACGCTCAGCACCAGGAAGAACCGGCTCGCCTCACCGGGACGACGAGGCCACTTGGTCCGTGCTTCCCGCGCTGGGGCACACGCCTGGGCGTACGCCCCCTGTCCGGCGGTATCACCTGGTCATGGCCGAACGTCGTGCGTACCCGTTCGGGTGCGGCGCCTTCCCTCGACCGGCACCATTCGCCGCGTCCTGGTCGCCGTGTGCCCCGGCGGGCTCGTCGGCCTGCTCCGCCGCGATCCGGCCGGTGGGCCGGATCGTCGAAGTCGTGCCCCTCCGGGGGTGGGGAAGGAAGCCGGGGAAGGTCGTGTGGTGCGAGTGCGCTAAGGCTCCCGCAGCACCCGCGCGATCGCCGCGATCGTCTCCGGTCCCACCCGGCAGCACCCCCCGATCAGCCGTGCCCCGGACTTCCGCCAGCCCGTGACCCGCTCGGCGGTGAAGGTCGGACGGCCGGTCCATGCCTGGGCCCCGGCATCCCAGGTCTCGCCGCTGTTGGGGTAGACGACGACGGGTTTGCCGGTGACGCGGGCGGCGAGGGCGACGGCGTGGTCGGCGTCCTCGGGGGTGCAGCAGTTGACGCCGACGGCGATCACCTCGTCCACGTCGGCAGCCAGGGCGAAGGCGCCCGACAGGGGCTGACCCGCGCGGGTGCGGCCACCGGCCGCCGAGTACGACAGCCAGGCCGGGACGCCGAGCCCCCGCACTGCCCTGAGCAGGGCCTTCGCCTCGTCGGTGTCCGGGACCGTCTCCAGGGCGAGGACGTCGGGTCGAGCGGCGGCCAGGACCTCCATGCGGGGGCGGTGGAAGCGTTCCAGCTCGGACACGGTGAGTCCGTACCGGCCCCGGTACTCGGAACCGTCGGCGAGCATCGCGCCGTACGGGCCGACGGAGGCCGCCACCCAGAGGGGGCGGGGCGTCCGGGCCCGGCGGGCCGCCTCACGGGCGCACCCGACGCTCAGAGCGAGCAGGCCGGCCGCCTCCTCCCGTCCGATCCCGCTCCGGGCGAAGCCCTCGAACGTCGCCTGGTAACTGGCGGTGATCGCCACGTCCGCGCCCGCCTCGAAGTAGGCGAGGTGCGCCTCGGCGACCGCCTCGGGGGCCTCGGCGAGCAGTCGCGCCGACCACAGTGCGTCGCTCAGGTCGTGCCCGGCCGCCCCGAGCTGGTTGGACATGCCGCCGTCGAGGACGACCGTGCCGCCCGAGAGGGCGTCGGTGAGGGCGGGGACGGCAGCGGTGCTCATACCCCCCGACGGTAGTCGGGGCGGCCCCCGACCCGCCTCGCGGCCTCGCAGCGCGCCCCCGCGGCAGGGCTGGGATCCTGAGGGGGAGACGATCCCGCGGTCGGGAAGGCGGTGGACGATGTGCCGTTGGCTGGCCTACTCAGGTACCCCCATCCTGCTCGACAGCCTCCTTTACAAGCCGACGCCCTCGCTGATCGACCAGAGCCTGCACGCCAGGCTGGGCGTCGAGACGACCAACGGCGACGGGTTCGGCGTCGGCTGGTACGGGCCCCGCGCCGACACTCCGGCGGTCGTCCGGGAGATCGGCCCGGCCTGGAGCAACCGCAATCTGCGGGAGATCGCCCGCCACGTCCGCTCGCCCCTGTTCTTCGCCCATATCCGGGCCTCGACCGGATCAGCGGTGCAGGAGACCAACTGCCACCCGTTCCGTCACGGCCGCTGGATGTGGATGCACAACGGTGCGATCACGGGTTTCCACCACATGCGGCGCGACCTCGCCCTGACCGTGGATCCGGAGCTCTTCCTCTCCGTCGAGGGATCGACGGATTCCGAGCTGATGTTCTACCTGGCGCTCACCTTCGGCCTGGAGGAGGATCCGCCCGGCGCGGTCGCGCGGATGGTGGGCCTGGTGGAGCGGGTCGGGCGCGAGCACGGTGTGGAGTACCCGCTGCAGATGACGGTGGCGGTGACCGACGGGCGACGGCTGTGGGCATTCCGCTACTCGACGCAGAGGGCGTCCCGTTCGCTCTTCTACAGCACGCGCGTGGAGACGCTGCGCTCTCTCCACCCGGACGTGGAGTTCCTGCGCGAGGCGTCCGACGAGACCCGACTCATCGTGTCGGAGCCCCTGGGGGACCTGCCCGGCATGTGGAACGAGGTCCCCGAGGGCAGGTACGGCGTCGTCCAGCCCGAGGGGGACGAGATGGCTCGCTTCGTCCCTCAGCCGGTGTAGGGGCGAGCCCCCGGTGAGAGGGGCCGGTGACTTCGTCCCACCGGGCCGGGGCAGCGGGCGCGCGGACGTTTCGGCCGGTGCCGAAGCGTCCCGCCCCTAGCGTCGCCCCATGACCCAGAGGACCTTCGCCGATCTCCACCACGCCGACGAGCCCCTCCTGCTGCCCAACGCCTGGGACCACGCCTCCGCGACCGCTCTCGCCGCTCAGGGGTTCCGGGCGATCGGCACCACCAGCCTGGCCGTCGCGGCGGCGGTCGGGCTGCCCGACGGGGCGGCGGCGACCCGGGAACAGACCCTGCTGCTCGCCCTCACCCTCGGCTCCGAGCCGTTCCGCCTGTCCGTGGACGCGGAGGGTGGATTCAGCGACGACCCGGACGCGGTGGCCGAGTTCGCCCGCGAACTGCACGCCGTGGGCGCGGTCGGCATCAACCTGGAGGACGGGCTCGGGGCCGTCGACCGGCACGCCGCGAAGATCGCCGCCGTCCGGGCCGCGGTCCCCGGCCTCTTCGTCAACGCCCGCACCGACACCCACTGGCTCGGCGACGGCGAGGGCACGATCCGGCGGCTCGACGCCTACCGACAGGCGGGCGCGCACGGTGTGTTCGTCCCCGGACTCACCGACGCCCGGGAGATCGCCGCCCTGGTAGGCCACTTGGGCGACGTCCCCCTCAACGTCCTCTACTCGCCCACCGGTCCCTCCGTCCCCCGCCTCGCCGACCTCGGCGTACGCCGGATCAGTCTCGGCTCGCTGCTGTACCGGCGGGCGCTGGGCGCGGCGGTGGAGACGGCGACCGACATCCGGGCGGGCCGCGCACCCGGCGGCCCGGCACCCACGTACGAGGGGATCCAGGCACTGAGCCGGGCCGCCGGCGGCGCGGGCGACGCCACGGCTTCCTCCGGGTGACCCTGGTACGGTGGCCGCTTTCGCGGGTATCAGAACCTCTGGACTCATCTCCGGCGAAGAACCGAGAAACCGAGGAACCGAGGAACCATGGACATGGACATCCCCGGCGACAAACGGCTGGCGGCAGCGGTCGTGATGGACGACGAGGGGCGTGTGCTCCTGGTGCGCCGCAGCGAGACCGAGAGATTCCTGCCCCGGGTGTGGGGCGTGCCGTGCGGCAAGCTCGATCCGGGGGAGAGCGCCCGGGACGGTGCGTTGCGCGAGCTGAAGGAGGAGACCGGTCTGCTCGGTGAGATCGTGCGCAAGGTCGGCGAGTCGTCCTTCCTCAGCGAGTACGCGGGGCACGAGGTCAAGAACTGGCAGGAGAACTTCCTGGTCCGCCCGCTGTCCCGGGAGGTCACGCTGCCCTGTCCGGACCAGGACCACGCCTGGCTCCGTCCGTCCGAGCTGACCGGTGTCGACATCGACGCCTACAACCTGGACGTCGTACGGCAGGCGCTCACGGGTTCCTGAGCAACTCCGCCAGCGTGCCCAGCGCGTCCAGGTAGGCCGGCACGTTCAGCGGTACCTTCGGCAGCGCCGCCGGATGCGGGTCCGCCGCCGTGAACACATCGGTGTGCCGCCGCCGTCGCCCGCCCGTCTCCAGGAACAGCGTCACCGTCGGCGCGTCCGTGTCGCACCAGGCGCGGTGCAGGGTGTGCGCCGGCAGGGCGTAGGTGCTGCCCGCCGCGTACCGGCCCAGGTGTGTCAGGCGCAGCCGCGCCGGACCCGCCGGCGCCAGCAGCCAGTCGGCCGATCCCTCGGCCAGCGACTCCTCGAACCGGGTCGTCCTGATCCCGGCGCCGCCCCGCGCCCCGGGCCCCGCCTCGGGCACCTCCTCGTACAACTCCGTGCACAGGCGCCCCCGGACGACATGGGAGGCCAGCGCCGAGCGGTGGTTGTGGATGTCCTCCCGGCCGGTGCCGTCCGCGCCCGCGTGCCACACGTGTGCGCGCAGCATGTGCAGCGGACCCGCGTCGACCAGCAGCAGCTTGTCGAAACCGAGGACGTGCCGGTACGACAGCCCGGCGCAGGCCTCGGGGTCGCCCGCTCCGGAGGCGAGTTCGGTGACCAGCTCCAACAGGCTTTCCGGGGAACCGAGTTCGGTGACGACCGCATGGGCGGCGGCCACCTGGTCCCGTTCGGACGACGTGCCGTCCAAGGTCCTCGCCAGCAGTCGCCGCGCCGTCAGAACCCGCTGTCCGCCCATGTGCTCCGTCCTCCGTCCTCTGGTTCCCGCTCACCGCGCGGGCGCCGTCTCGTCGGGCCGATAGGTCCACACCGCGTGGGCGCGCAGCGCCGTCACACCCTGGTACGTCATCCACATCGGGCGCCGCAGCTCCGTGCTGTCGCCCCGCTCCCAGGACCAGATGCCGTCCTGCTGCCCTGCCCGCACCGAGGCCGCCGCGCCGTCCAGCAGCTCCCGCCAGGTGTCCTCCAGGCCGTCCTGCCGGGCCACCTCCAGCGCGCCCGGGGACAGCAGGGCGCGCACGATCCAGGACGCGGTGAAGTGCCGTACGTTCAGGACCTCGTGGTGTGCGGGGTCGTCGGGGCGCGGGCGCCGTACCTCCTCGCGCCGGTACGCCAGGTCCAGGCAGGCGTGGTGCGGTGCGTCGGGGCAGGACAGCAGCCAGCGCACCCCGTCCTCGCGGGCGGCCCGCACCGCCGCGCTCTCGCCCAGGACGCGGGCCGCGCGGTCGAGGGCGAGCACCGCCTGCGCGGTGTGCACCGGGGACGGCGGTCCGTACGGCGCGTCGAGCCGGTAGCCCCAGCAGCGCAGATGGTCCCGGCCCGGATCGCTGATCGATCCGTCGACGAGAGCCTCCCGCAGCACCGGCAGGGCGTCGCAGTCGGGCGCGGCGCGCAGCAGCCCGCGCAGCACCGTCGTCATCACATGGGTCGACTCGCGCCCGGCCCGGTCGGCCGCGCGGGTGAAGGCCGCCGTGCAGAGGTCCACCTCCCGCGCCAGCTGCCCGCCCCGGGTCGCGCCCGCGCGGGCCAGGGCGCCCAGCACCAGCGCGGTCACCTCGGGACGGGCCCGCGCGCCCTGCGACCGCGCCGACCAACCGCCGTCGGGCAGCCGCAACCGCCACAGCGTGTCGGCCAGTTCGCCCGGCGTGAGACGTCCGTCGGGCATGCCCAGGTCGAGCATGATCTGCAGCCCGTACGCCGTACCGACCGAGGTGGGGCGGGACGGGGAGTTCTCGCCCAGGGAGTGCGACCAGCCGACGAGCCGTCCGCGCTCCGGATCGTCGACGACGGACACCTCGTCGACGAGGGTGTCGTGGGTGGCCGCGAACAGGCGCGGGAGCGGGCCGGGCGCCGGGCCGACGGCGGGTGCGGGAGGCGGGAGGGGCCGCTGGTCCGGAGCCGTGGCGCGGGCCCGTACCAGGGCCGCGGCGAGCCAGGCGGCGAGCGCGGTGCCGAGGCCGCTCACCGACGCGATCAGATACTTCGCGGCCTCCCCGTCGACGGAGTCGGGCAGCACCTCGAAGAGGAACTGGAACACGGCGTATCCGGCGGCCGCGCAGCCGAACCCGCCCAGCCAGCCCACGAAACGGGTCGGCCGGGAGGCCGCGTCGTCCCCTCCGGCGGGAGCGCGGTCGTCCGGACGGGCGGGGCGCAAGGGGCCGCGGCCGAGCTGCTGTGGGGACAAGGCGCGCTTCATCCCCTCCCGTCGGGCGGCACATGACGTCCGCGATCACGCCATCTTAGAAAAAAGGCTCCTCCTCAACGTCCGTACCGCTGTTTTCGTCGTCTCACACCCGGCACCGCCGTCCGATGCGTGACCGTGGCGCGTACGCCCCCTTCCGGCTTCATCTCCGGCTTTGCCAGGGCCAGTTCGTCAGGGGAGGGGAGCAGTCAATCGCCCAGGACGTCCCGGACGAACGTGTTGGTGAACTTCCCCCCGGGGTCCAGGGACCGGGCCAGGGTCCGGAAGTCGTCCAGCCGCGGGTAGCGGGCGCGCAGGTCGGCCGCCGGCGTGGTGAACACCTTCCCCCAGTGCGGTCGTGCCTCGAAGGGCGCCAGCGCCTCCTCCAGCCGCCGTACCACGGGCAGCACGGCCGAGGTGTCCGCCACCCAGGTGAAGTGGGCGGCCACGGTGTCCCGGCCGTAGCAGGGGCTGAGCCACTGGTCGTCGGCGGCCACCGTCCGCACCTCGCAGGTCTGCAGCACGGGGGAGACGGCCTCCCGGATCCCGTCGATCGCGTGCAGCATGTCGAGGGCGAACCGGCGCGGCAGCAGGTACTCCGACTGCAGCTCCGACCCGCTGCTCGGGGTGAACTCCGCGCGGAAGTGCGGCAGCCGCTCGTGCCAGGGCCCCGGTACCCCGAACTGCTCCGTGCAGTTCACCGCCGGCATGCCGGGCACGGGGTGCAGTTTCCCGGTCGCGGGCGCCGCCCAGGGGAAGTCCGGCAGCGGCTGGTCCACACGCCGCTTCACCCACACCTGCCGGAAGCCCGGCGCGCCCCAGTCGGTGAACAGGCTCACGCTGTACGCGGCCGACATCACCTTCTCGAAGGTGGCGGCGTCCAGCCCGGCCTGCGGGAGCTCGGTGAACAGATGCTGCTCGACGTCGTAGGCGGGCGTCAGGTCCAGGGTGAGCGCGGTGACCACACCGAGCGCCCCGAGCGAGGTGACCGCCCCGCCGAACCGCGCCTCGTCCCCGCGGTCGATCCGCAGCGTCGAACCGTCCGCCGTGACCAGTTCCACCGCACGCACGGACGAGGCGAGCGGGCCGTTGCCGACGCCGGAGCCGTGCGTGCCGGTGGCGACCGAGCCGGCCACCGAGATGTGCGGGAGCGACGCCATGTTCGCCAGCGCCAGCCCGTGCCGGTGCACCTTCCGGGCCAGCTCGGCGTACCGCACGCCGCCGCCGACCCGGACCGCCCTGGCGGCCGTGTCCACGTCGATCTGCGGGGGCAGCGCGTCCAGGGAGAGCAGGACGCCGTCCGCCCCGGCCTCGGCGATCTCGTTGAAGGAGTGCCCGCTGCCCAGGACCCGCACCCGGGGGCTCCCGGCGACCAGCGCGCGCAGCGCGTCCAGGGTGGGCGGGCGGTGCAGCTCCTCGGCGGCGTACGTGATGTTGCCGGCCCAGTTGGTCACGGTCCCGGTCATGCGGCGGCCCCTCCCCGAGTCGTCGAGCGTGTCGGGGACATCACATCACCGCGCCGACCGGCGCCGATGCCAGGGGCCGCCGGTCCGTTCGCCGGACCCGGTTGCACACCCGAGGTGGGCGGGGGCATACCGTGAGGAGTCGTACGTCCGAGCCGGGAGTCGTACGTCCGAGCCGGAAGGAGACACGGGATGGGCAGCGGCAGCCGTACCGCGCTGGTCGAGGATCTTATGGAGCGGTTCCCGCATGTGCCGCGCGAGGCCGTCTTCAAGGAGGACCTGCTCCGGGGCGGGATCGCCTTCGATCCGTCCGCGCTCAGCGACAACGAGAAGGGAGAGGTCAAGCCGAAGTCGTACTTCATCTTCTCCTTCGACCACGGCACGCTGCCCGAGCTGGGCGAGGCCGCGCTGCGGCGCCCGCCCGAGGAGATCATCCTCACCGGCGGCCCCTACGACCTGCGCCGGACGGTCGTCTCCGTCCGGGTGAACCCGGCGTCCCCGTACCGGGTCGCCGCGAACGAGGACGGCGTGCTCGGCCTCTACCTCGACGGGAAGCGCATCGCCGACGTCGGCGTGCCGCCGATGCCCGAGTACTACCGGCACACCCTCGCCAACGGGAAGTCCGTCATGGAGGTGGCCCCGACCATCCAGTGGGGCTACCTGATCTACCTGACCGTCTTCCGGGTCTGCCAGTACTTCGGTGCCAAGGAGGAGTGCCAGTACTGCGACATCAACCACAACTGGCGTCAGCACAAGGCGGCCGGCCGCCCCTACACCGGGGTCAAGGACGTCGAGGAGGTCCTCGAGGCCCTGGAGATCATCGACCGGTACGACACGGCGAAGGCGTCCACCGCCTACACCCTCACCGGCGGCGCGATCACCAAGACGGTCGCCGGCCGTGACGAGGCCGACTTCTACGGGCACTACGCCAAGGCCATCGAGGAGCGCTTCCCCGGCCGCTGGATCGGCAAGGTCGTCGCCCAGGCACTGCCCAAGGACGACGTGCAGCGCTTCAAGGACTACGGCGTGCAGATCTACCACCCCAACTACGAGGTGTGGGACCGCCGTCTGTTCGAGCTGTACTGCCCGGGCAAGGAGCGCTACGTCGGCCGCGACGAGTGGCACAGGCGCATCCTGGACTCCGCGGACGTCTTCGGCGCGCGCAACGTCATCCCCAACTTCGTGGCGGGCGTGGAGATGTCCGAGCCGTTCGGCTTCACCACCGTCGACGAGGCCATCGCCTCGACCACCGAGGGCCTGCGCTTCTTCATGTCGCACGGCATCACGCCCCGCTTCACCACCTGGTGCCCCGAGCCGACGACCCCGCTCGGCAAGGCCAACCCGCAGGGAGCGCCGCTGGAGTACCACATCCGGCTGCTCGAGGCGTACCGCGCCACGATGGACGAGTTCGGCCTCGCCTCGCCCCCCGGCTACGGCCCGCCCGGACCCGGACGCGCGGTGTTCTCCGTCAGCTCCTTCATGGACAGCCTCCCGGAGCAGGCGCCCGTCGAGGCGTGAGAACTCCCGGCCCCCAGGGCCCGTGAGCAAGGCCGAGAGGGCCGGAACCGATACGGTTCCGGCCCTTCTTGCGTATGGTGCCCGACGGGGCGTGCGCGGGCGTGTGCGGGCGTGTGCGGGCGTGTGCGGGCGCCGTGGCGCGCGAAGCGGAGACAGCGCTTGTCAGTTGTGTCGACAGCGTGAAAAGCTCGTCCATCGCCCCTGCGGTTTCCCCCAACTGCTTTGCCAATGTCACGAGTTGACCTCGTTCGTGGATGCAGGAGACTCATGCCCGACCTGCCGGCCCCCCAGGACGCCACCGAGGCGGCACTGTTCTCCGAGTGCTGGGACGCGGTGCTCTCCTACGCCGACCTGTGCACGGCCGGTGCCACCGCCGCTGCGCAACTGGCGCGCGAGGCGTTCGCCCAGGGCATACGCGAGATGCGCGAAGCGGAGGCGACCACCGTACGCGCAGCCGGCCGCCGCTCGTCCAGGCTGCCCCGAATACCCCTGCTGCTGACCGCCGTTCGCACCACCGCGGCGGCCTGGGAGGAGAACGGACAGGGACACCGGCTCGATCCCGACCTGCGGCTGTGGCTCCACTCCGAGAACGCCGCCCGCTTCACCGGCCCGCCGCTGTCGCGCCCGGTCGCCCTGCGCGGACTGCGCGATCTGCAGCAGGCCGACGCCGAACTGCTGTGGCTGGCCGAGGCGGAGTCCCTCCCGCTGCCCCTGGTGGCCCGCCGGCTGGGCCTCGACGCCGCCACCGCCGCCGACGAACTCGCCCAGGTCCGCGGCTTCTTCCGGGACCGATGCCACCGCAACCACCTCGACTCCCCGATGGACGCGGAGTGCCGCAGCTACGCCCGGCTGCTGGACGCCGTCACCCGCTCGCCCGCCGCCGACACCCCCGGCATCCCCGGCGACCTGTCCAAACACCTCGCCACCTGCGTGCGGTGCGCCGAGGCCGCTGCCTGTCTTCGGCTGCACGACGGCGGGCTGCCCGGCGCCCTCACCGGCGGGGTCGTCGGCTGGGGCGGCCTGGCCTACCTGGAGCGCCGCCGCCGCGCGGCCCAGGCGCGGCTCGGCCCCGGCCGCCCCGACGGC
>NZ_JAESIF010000282.1:0-589 GCF_016757295.1 Streptomyces sp. M2CJ-2
CGGCGACGGCCTGCCGCCCGCCCCATCCCGCCTAGCCTCCCCCTACGACACCGACACCCGCTGGTCTGCCAAGCGCGAGACGTTCTGGAACGGCTACAAGCTCCACGTCTCCGAGACCTGCCACCCACAAGCTGAGGGCGACCGGCCCGGACGCCCAAACCTGATCACCAACGTCACCACCACCTGCTCAACCCTGCCGGACAGCAAGGCCCTGAGCGCGATCCACCAGGGCCTGCACCGACGCCACCTGCTGCCCGCCCGGCACTACCTCGACTCCGGCTACCCCAGCGCCGAGCTCATCGTGTCCGCCGCCAAGACCTATGGAGTCGCCCTGGTCACGCCGGTCCTGCTCGACACCTCCCGCCAGGCCAAGGCCCGACAAGGCTTCGCGGCCCACGACTTCACCATCGACTGGGAGAACAACAAGGCCCTCTGCCCGGCGGGAAAGACCAGCGCCACCTGGAACGACGTCGTCCAGGAGGGCGTGGCCAAGACCGTCGTCTCCTTCGCCGCCCTGGACTGCATCCCCTGCCCCGTCAAGGAGCAGTGCACCAGCTCACGACAGGGCCGCCGGCTCAGCCTCTACCCC
>NZ_JAESIF010000283.1:0-589 GCF_016757295.1 Streptomyces sp. M2CJ-2
TTCTACCAGCTCGGCCGCCCTCGCCGGATGCGGGCATCGGAACCGAGATCACGACCCCGAACAGGCCCTAGTGGCTGGTCACACAGCCTTGGCCGGGTAATCGATGTGACTGAGCATTTCACGTGGCGGGTGAGCGTGACGGTCGGCGGGTTGGGTTCCCGGACATCAGAAGTGGCAGTCTGCCGGAACCGGCCCTGGCCATGCGGGCGATAGTCTGTGCCGCATGGATGAGATCACGGGGGTGGAGATCATCGCTTTCGCGGACGCTGCGGCGTTTGAGAGCTGGCTGGCCGAGCACTACATGCGCCACGAGGGTGTGTGGATCAAGGTAGCCAAGAAGAAGTCCGGCATTCCGACGGTCACCGACGACGAATTGGTCGACATCGGGCTGTGCTATGGCTGGATCTCTGGGCAACGGCGGTCGTTCGACGAGCAGCACTACCTGCAGAAGTACGTGCCACGTCGACCCAAGAGCCTGTGGTCGCAAGTGAATGTGGACAAGGTGGCGATGCTGACCTCGATTCGTCAGCGGAGTTCGGTAGCTGATCGGTCCCGGGGGTTCGCCCGTAATGTCCCCTGCCGGTTGAGG
>NZ_JAESIF010000284.1:0-565 GCF_016757295.1 Streptomyces sp. M2CJ-2
TGGAGGACCTGCGCGGGGTGGTGCACGCGGCGGGTGTGGTGGACGACGGTGTGATCGCGGGCCTGTCGGCACAGCAGGTGGAGCGGGTGCTGCGCCCGAAGGTGGACGGGGCCTGGCACCTGCACGAGCTGACGGCCGGCCTCGGCCTGGACCTGTTCGTGCTGTTCTCGTCCCTGGCCGGCGTGCTGGGCGCGGGCGGCCAGGCGAACTACGCGGCGGCGAACACGTTCCTGGACGGGCTGGCCCGCTCCCGCCGCGCCCGGGGTCTGCCGGCGGTGTCCCTGGCCTGGGGCCTGTGGGCCGATGCGGCGGGCATGGGCGGCGGCCTGTCGCAGACCGACATGGACCGTATGGCCCGCGGTGGCGTCCTGCCCCTGTCGGAGGCGGACGGCCTGGCGCTGCTCCAGCGTGCGCTGACGCGTCCGGAGCCGGTGCTGGTGCCGGTGCGCTGGGACCTCAGGGCGGTGGCGGCGGACCCGGCCGGGGTGCCGGGGAAGCTGCGGGGCCTGGTGCGTCCCACGCGCCGTCAGGTGCGGGGCGGCGCGACCGGCGCCGGATTCTGGGC
>NZ_JAESIF010000285.1:0-556 GCF_016757295.1 Streptomyces sp. M2CJ-2
CAGGTCCTCCGGCGAACCCACACCGCCCGGATACCGGCAGCCCATCCCGACGATCACCACGGGATCCTCATCCACGGCAACCGCCGGGACCGTTCCCCCGTTCACCGTGCCCTCGACGACACGGGAATCCTCGCCGCCGAGCCGGGAGACGAGGTAGTCCGCCACCGCGCGCGGGGAGGGGTAGTCGAAGACCAGCGTCGCCGGCAGCCGAAGCCCCGTCAGCGCCGACAGGCCGTTGCGCAGTTCCACACCGGCCAGCGAGTCGAAGCCCATGTCGCTGAACGCGTGCCGCGGGTTCACCGCCTCGGCGCCGTCGTGCCCCAGCACCAGTGCCACCCGCTCACACACCGCCTCCAGCACCACACGGCCGCGCTCGGCACCGCTCAGTTGTGCCAGACGCCGCGTCAGGTGCGGTTCGGTCGCGTCGTCGGTCGCCCGGACCAGACCCATGGGTGCGAGGGCGCCGAGCACGGCCGGTATCCCGTCGGGGCGGGTGCGCAGTGCCTGCCGGTCGACCCGCACCGGCATCACGACCGGCACCCCGGACGCCAGGGCC
>NZ_JAESIF010000286.1:0-551 GCF_016757295.1 Streptomyces sp. M2CJ-2
TACCCCTCCGCCGCCAGACCCTCGTAGAAGCCCTCCAGCTCCACGCGTTCGGCACCCGCCGGCGGCCACACGCCGCTCACGGGTACGGGCGCGGGCTGGCCCGGGTCGAGCTGGGCGGTGGCGTGGAGCGTCCAGGTGGGGTCGGTGATGTCCGCTTCCGGGCGGGAGTAGAACTCGACGGTCCTGCGGCCCTGGTCGTCGGGCGCCGAGACGACGGCCTGGAGGGCGACGCCGCCGCTCTCGGGCACCACCAGCGGCGCCTGGTGGGTCAGTTCACCGAGGCCGGCGCAGCCGACCAGCGCGGCGGCGTGCACGGCCATGTCCACGAAGGCGGTACCCGGGACGACGACCATGCCGGCCACGGCATGGTCGGCCAGCCAGGGGTGGGACGCCAAAGACACCCGTCCCGTCAGTACGGTCCCCTCCCCGTCGGCGCGGCCCAGCGCCGCGGCGAGGACGGGGTGGTCCGAGACGACCTGACCGAATCCGGCGGCGTCACCGGTCACGGTGGTGGCGTTCAGCCAGTAGGTCTTGCGCTGGAAGGGATACGT
>NZ_JAESIF010000287.1:0-547 GCF_016757295.1 Streptomyces sp. M2CJ-2
TTGTGTTTGCCGGACCACCACAGGTCGGCCTTGTTGGGGCCGGCGGCGGCCACGCGGTCGGTGCGGATGACAGTGCCGTCGAGGTTGAGGTGGGTGTACCCGGCCGCCGCCGCTCGTTCAAGAGCGGTGGACAGATCGGGTGCGTGGTCGGCCAGGACGGTCAGTCCCTCGTGCAGGTAGCGGTAGGTGGTCGGCACCGAAATGCCGTTGTCCCGGGCGAGCTGGGCCAGCCGGGTGCCGTCGACGAACCAGCGCAGCGCGAGCACCGCCTGTTTGAAGACGCCCAGCGCGCGGGTGCCCCTGCGGGTCCCGAGCCGCTCGCGCTGTCCGCGCAGCAGCCTCGCGAGGTGCTCGGCGGTCGCCCTGCGGACATCGAGCACGGCGGTGTAGGTGATACTGGACGTCACGTGGAGCCTCTGGTTGTACGGAACGTGATCTTCGCAGACCCGTTCCTACCAGGGGCTTCACTCATGTCCGGCATCGAGTCACCATCCCGCCGCCCGGCATCATCACGCACCGCAACCGTCACGTTGCCGAGAAGACCTCA
>NZ_JAESIF010000288.1:0-539 GCF_016757295.1 Streptomyces sp. M2CJ-2
GCTTTTCGTGATGGTCGGATACGTTTCCTTGGCCTGGTCAAGAAGTCGTGTCCCCACGGCGTTTTCGGAGAGGCCCGCGGCGGTGACGGTCACGGCGAGGATCAGGCCGATGGTGTCGGCGAGGAGGCCCCGCTTCCGGCCCACGATCTTCTTCGCGGCATCGGTTCCCTGGCCGGTCACGGGCGCATTGGCGGAGGTCTTCACGCTCTGGGTGTCGATGACGGAGGCGGTCGGCTCGGGCTTGCGCCCCTCCTTCACCCGGGCCGGTCCGGTCAGGTCGTGATCGGGCCGGGCGAAGATTCCTTCGTCGCGCCACGCGGCGTAGCAGGCACAGACGGTGCCGTGGTCCGGGAGGTCGTGCGGGAGGCATTTCCAGGGGATTCCGGTGCGGTTGACGTAGAGGAGCGCGTCGAAGACGTCACGTAAATCGACCTTGGCCGGCCGGTGGGTCTGCGGTCGAGCCGGGCCTTTCTCCAGGCCGTCGGCGTCGGCTCGATCAGGGCCCACCGGGCGTCGGACAGGTCGCTGGGGTACGGCTT
>NZ_JAESIF010000289.1:0-534 GCF_016757295.1 Streptomyces sp. M2CJ-2
TGAACGGCCCCGCGGTTGCTGGTGATTACCTGCGGTGTCGGCGGTGCTGGTCGACAGCGATGGAGGCGGGTCCGAGTGGGGCAGCGTAGGGCAGTGAGTCCGTGGCCCGGGTGCTGTGCGGGGGGATCACCGTCACGTTGGCGGGCAGGTCGGCCATGCGTCGCAGACGCCAGACGAGGACGTCGCTGGCGGACTCGGCGGTGTGCAGTTCGCGCTGGGCGACGGCTTTATGCAGCAGCGCTCGTGGGTCGTGGCCGGCCTGGTAGGCGTGCGTGATGGTGACCGCCAGGGCGGGCCAGCCCGGTTCGCCGAGCACCCGCTCGGCGATCTGTGGCGCGGTGGTGCACAGAAGGGTGGCGGACCAGTTGCGTACGGGCTGGGCCAAGTGCAGGCCCTGGGCTCGCAGGCGGGCCATCGATTCCTCGCTGGCCGCTGCGTACGCGGCCTGGAGGTGGGTGGCTGCCTGCCGGGCGGCTGCGGCTTGCTGGGCGTGCTGGCGCTGGGCGTGCCAGTGTGCGGCGGCGAGGGCGAGGA
>NZ_JAESIF010000290.1:0-531 GCF_016757295.1 Streptomyces sp. M2CJ-2
CGGGTGTATGTGCTGGATGGTGGGTTGCGTCCGGTGGCGCCGGGGGTGGCCGGTGAGTTGTATATCGCGGGGGCGGGTCTGGCGCGCGGGTATCTGGGGCGTGCGGGGCTGACCGCGGAGCGGTTCGTGGCGTGTCCGTTCGGCGCGCCGGGTGGGCGGATGTATCGCACCGGTGACGTGGTCCGCTGGAGCGCCGGGGGGCTGCTGGAGTATCTGGGCCGGGCGGACGATCAGGTCAAGGTGCGGGGTTTCCGGATCGAGCTGGGGGAGATCGAGACGGCGCTGGCCGGCCATGAGCTGGTGGGTCAGGTGGCGGTGGTGGTCCGGGAGGACCGGCCGGGTGACAAGCGGCTGGCGGCGTATGTGGTGCCGGCCGAGGGTGGCGGGGTGTTGGAGGCGGCTGCGCTGCGGGCGCATCTGGGTGCGGTGCTGCCGGAGTACATGGTGCCGTCGGCGTTCGTGGTGCTGGAGGCGCTGCCGCTGACCGCCAACGGCAAGCTGGACCGCAGGGCGCTGCCGGCCCCCGACTTC
>NZ_JAESIF010000003.1:0-31810 GCF_016757295.1 Streptomyces sp. M2CJ-2
ACAGGACTGGCCACCCCATCCAGCGCCTTGGACCACTCGTCCAGTTCGTCATTTCGCATAACTTCGAAACTATCCCCGGGTGGCCTACTTTCGCAAACCTCTGCCAGAACCACGCATCAACACCGCGTGAATGATGCACAACCGCACGAACCAGAGGGACTTGGAGCACACAAACCTGCTCGCCGACACCAGCCGTCCGCATAACCCGTGCCGAGTCGCGCAGCGAGCGATCTGCGGCTGCCCGGCCAGGCACGCCAGACGGCCGACTCGTGTTCCGCGTCTTCGACGCTTTGCACCAGAGCCCGTACGCCGACACCGCCCTCGCGGAGTTCATCCGTGAGCCCATCGTGCAGGGCACCCACGAGGGCCTGGACGCCGCCCGCGCCCGCGGCGCCCGACTCGGCCGCCCGCCGGCCATGACCGAGGAGCAGGTACGTGCCCGAGTTGAAGGACGGCCGACTCGCACTCACCGAGGCGACGGCAGGCCCGGAACTCCCTCGGCTTGTGAAGTCGGTGAAGCAGATTCGTCGTTTGCGGCTGGGACGATCCGGCTGGCCAATTCCGGGTTATCCGGCGAGGGAGAGGTCGAGGCGGGCCAGGTGCCCGGTTCGGGTGCGGTCGAGCGGGTGGCCGTTCCACCAGGCGTCGAGACGGAGCAGGTTCAGCGCGACCGCGGAGAAGGCGTGTTCGAGGTGTGTCTTGGGCAGGCCGCGGTAGCGGGCGCCTCGCATGCCGGTGACCGCGACGGCCTGGTGGATGGTGCCCTCGATGCCGGCGCGGGTGCCGTACTTGGTGCGCCACTGCTCGCTGCTCTGTTCGGCGCGGGCCTGGTCGAGGGCTTCTTGCCGTTTGCGGGGCTGGAGGAAGAGCGAGCGGCCTCCGGTCCTGGAGCGGGTGCACCGGTCACGGACGGGGCAGGCCTGGCAGGTCTGCTTGTCGAACTTGACGACGATGGCCGGCGTCCCGCGCTGGCTGGCGGGACTCCACCAGGTGCTGGTGCTCCCGCGCGGGCAGACGGCCTGGCGCTTGTCCCAGTCGATGGTGAAGGCCGTCCGATCGAATCCGGCACCGGCGCGGGCCTGGGACGAGCTGTTCAGCAGCACCGGGGTGACCAGGGGGACGCCGAAGTTGCGTTTCACCGCGACGATGAGTTCGGCCGACGGGTAGCCGGAGTCGAGGAAGTGCTCGGCCGGCAGTAGGTCACGGGCGGCCAGCATCTGGTGGATCGGTTCGGTCATCTCCGCGTCGGTGACCGTGGCGTCGGTGGTGGCGATGTTGGTGATGATCCGGGGCGCGGGTTCGCCGTCGGCCGGGTCAGGTACCGGATCGTCGCAGGTCTCGCTGATGTGGACCTTGTACCCGGTCCACCAGGAGCCTTGCTTGAGGCCGTAGCGTGCGTCGGTGTCGTAGGGAGAGGCGAGGCGGAGCCTGCCGGGCGGGAGATCCTCGCTCTCCCGCCGCTTCACCTCCGTCCCCGCCTCGGTGACGGTGCGGTGGTAGTTCTGCATCCATACCGTGCGCAGCACCCGCAACGCCGGCAGATCACGCAGCCACACCGGCGCGGCCGGCGCGTGGACCGCCTCCAGGAGTGCGAATCCGTCCCGGCCGTAGACCAGGGCCATCTCCGCGCGCTTGGCCTTCGAGGCAGGCGGGTGCCACGAGTCGGTTCGCGGCCCGTACCGTTCGGCCCACTCCCGAACCGGCACCGCATCGGCCAGCCAGTCCGGGGCGGCACAGGCCAGAACCTCCAGCGCGGCCCGCAGCGTCTCCCCGGCGAGTTCCAGCCGGTTCAGGTCCCGGACCGCGGCCAAGACCCGGGTGGAATCGGTGCGCTGCTTGCCACCGGACTTCACCAGGCCCCGGTCCCTCAGCGAGGACAGCAGGAGTTCGAGCGCCTTCTCCTCCAGGCTGTGCTCCACCAGACGGGCGCGGAACTCCGACAGGACCGAGGCGTCGAACCCGGGATCGTCCAGCTCCAGGCCCAGCGCGTACTTGAAGTCCATGCCGTAGCGGACGCGATGCGCCGCCGCGCGGTCGGTGAGATTCTCTACGAACTGCAGCACCGTCACCAGGGCGAGCCGGCCCGGCGACCAGCCCGGCCGCCCCCGTTCTGCGAACGCCTCGGCGAACTCGGTGTCCGGGAACAGCTCGCCCAGCTCATCGCGGACCCGCATCGCCGGCGGATACGGCCCACGGGCCGCGACCGCGCGAGCCACCTGCGCGGTCAGCTCCGGCACCTGCGGCCAAGGCCGCGACTGCATCGAGATCCAGCACCCCACCCGCAACCGGAACGGCAAAACGGTCGCCACCCTGGCCAACGAGCCGTCACACCGGACGGCACGGAATTAACCAGCAGGATCGTTACCGTGTCCGTTGGGATGCAGGACCACCTTGGTCCAGCCCTCGTCACGGGCGTCGAAGTGCTCGTAGGCGGTGGGGGCCTCGTCCAGGCTGAGCTCGTGGGAGACGACGAAGCTCGGCTTCGCCTTCTCGCCGGCGATCAGGTCCCGCAGCGCCCGGTTGTACTTCTTCACCGGCGCCTGCCCGGTGCCCATGCGCTGGCCCTTGAACCACATCATGCCGAAGTCGATCGGGACCTTGCCCTGCGCCTCCAGCTCCCCCTGGGCCTCCGCGCCGCCGGGGTCCTGGGGCAGGAACACGCCCACCACGCCGATGTCGCCCGTGAACCTGACCGAGTCGATCAGGCCGTTGAGCGTGAGGCTGGCGTCCTCGTGTCCCTCGGGGTCGTGCGCCTGGTAGCCGACGCATTCACAGCCGTTGTCGGCGCCCAGACCGAGGGTGGCCTCCTTGACGACCTCCGCCGGCTTCTGCTCGGCGGTGTTGATCGGGATGGCCCCGATCTCCTCCGCCTTGCGCAGCCGGTCGGGCTGGTGGTCGGCCACCCAGACGCGGCCGGCGCCCTTGAGGAGGGCCGAGTAGGTCGCCATCAGCCCGACGGGACCGGCCCCGAAGACGATCGTCTGGTCGCCCGGTTTGACGCCGGCCATCTCGGTGGCGTGATACCCGGTGGGGAAGATGTCGGCGAGCATCACGTAGTCGGTCTGCCGGTCGGCGGCGTCCTCGCCCAGACGCAGCGCGTTGAAGTCGCCGTAGGGCACGCGCAGCAGCTCCGCCTGACCGCCCTGGTAGGGGCCCATGTCGGCGAATCCGTAGGCGGCTCCGGCGAGGGCCGGTTCCGGCTGCATGGTCAGGCAGTAGTTGGTCAGACCCCGCTCGCACTGCTTGCAGAAGCCGCAGGCGATGTTGAAGGGCAGGACCACGTACTGGCCGACCTGGACCTTGCGGACGGCCGAGCCGACCTCCACGACCTGGCCCATGTTCTCGTGTCCCAGGGTGCGGCCAGGCTCGAACGAGGTGCGGCCCTCGTACATGTGCAGGTCCGAACCGCAGATGTTAGTGGTGGTGATCTTGACGATGATGTCGCAGGGGTGCTCGATCTTCGCGTCCGGTACGTCCTTCACCGTGACCGTTCGCGGTCCTTCATATACCGCTGCTTTCATGATTGCTTCCTTCGGTGCCCCGGCATGACCGCGACACGGCGGCGATGGAGACGGCACAAAGAGCCCGGCTCCCGGAAGTTGGTACGACGGGGCCCGTGGCTCCGGCATGCCTCTGCGGGCCGTTCACCCGGATCGGGTGGAACGGTGGTGCCGCCAGCCCGCCAGGCGGAGCTTCGGCGGCGTAGCGTCCGGGTCCCCGTCGGCCCCCGACGCGAAACGACCACGCACCGATCGATCAGCTGATGAAAACGAACTAGTCACCGTGGTCGTCCTGCAGCACGCGGCGACGTTCCTGTTCGCGCTTGGAGTAGGCGGCTGCCCGGATCGCTTCGTCGCTCTCCAAGCCTGATCCGAGCGCGCCGCCCACCGTGGCGACCGAAGCGACGAACCAGGACAACGTCCAGTACTCCGTGGCGTGCAGCGGGGTCCGTGTCATGGAAGCGAACACTCGGTCGTTGAGGATGAACAGCGCCCACACCAAGTTGATGACCATCAAACCCACGTAGCAGACGAGCACCCCGATACCCACGGTCACGACCGTCGAGGCGTTGTAGAGCCGCGCCCTCAGCCTCGCCTCCCGTGAAACCTCTGTCGAGCGATCCCACAGCTGCGCGTCCACGATCAGCCAGCCGATCATGAGCCCGACCGACCCGACCATGGCGATCACGAGGCGCGGCGTGCTCAGGGCCTCGGCCAGGCTCCAAGTGGTGGAGTTCACGGTGGCGACGGCCCCCGTGGCGAGTGCGGCCGCCAGGGCTTTCGACAGACCCGGCACCAACCGCCACGGCCGGTTGGCGCGGACCATACCGACGAGCATCCTGAGGTAACCGCGCGGCCCGCTGACGACGTACCGCAGATCGGCGGTCTCCTGTTCACCGACCGGGCCCGGATGGATAGGCGCAAGACGACCGGCAAAGGGCCCCAGAAGCGGCTGACTCTGCGGAGGTCTTTCAGCCCCAGTGGCTCGCGGACCCGCCAAGCTGAGCACGGCTTCTTCCACCGCCCGCCGGGCCCTCGTCTGCAGACGCAGGCCCCCCAGCGAAGGGAGGGAGAGCAGCGCCAGGCCGTGTTCGTGACTCAGATCCACAACGAGCTTGCGCCCGTGTGAGTGCAGCGGAAGGTCGGTGAGGGCCACGACGATGTCCCAGTTCTCCGCACCTCCGCGGTCCATCATCCGGCGCATCAAGGTGGGCGGGTCCTCCGTCCCCGAGGTGAAGGGCTCACTGACCACCTCGACCTCGAACCGTCGCCCCTGGCCCGACTTGTCGGCGAGCCGATCAGGAAGTGTCCGGGCCATGCGCTGCGCGATCTCCGTCGGCGCGTCCGGATCCGCCAGGAGAGTCACGACCGTAACGCCCTGCGACGACACCCGCATGACCGGACCCTTCTAGTCGGCTGCCCCCGCGATCGCAAGTGCCCACAGGATGCCCCCGGGGTGGCGTCGGCGCCACGTGACACGCTGGCCCCCGCCGGCAGGTGCAGGCGGTACGGCCAGATCTCCTCGTCCTCCCAGTACAGGGCCTGCTCTCACCACCAAGGTCACGATCGCGTGCGTCACCGCGAACACCCGTTCCGGCACCACCCCGGCCCGCACCACACGCCGCGCCACCGGCCGCCCGTTCGGTGTCCAACCCGGAAGGACGGATCGGTCCGTGCCCACTGCACGTCAGACAACGGCACACCCAAGCCAACGACCGGCTGATCCAAACGAAACGGGCCAGCCGCCCAGCTCGAACGTATTCAGCACACACGAGGTCGAGAAAGCTCGTGCACACGTGAGAACTTGGGAGCACCTTTTCGCAGCCCACGCGCCCCACCGTCGACGTTACCGCAGGTCACGACCCTCACCTGGGGAAACTCCTTGAAGCGGGTGTCGCAGATAGGGCGCTTCGACAGCGCAGGCGACCTCGGCCACGCAGTAGGTGCGGCTCGGCCGCTCCAGGGCACATCCAGGGCACATGAGCCTGGAAAACGGCGTTGACCGGTGAGAACTACGTAGAAAAGTTTTCCCAGGTCAACGCACATTCCCCCATAAGACCCCAGGTCAGCGCCCTGCCCCTCCCATTCGCTGCACGAGTGGCAGGACTTCTCGCACCGGCTGCACGAGGCGGGGCATCAGGCGTACTGCCTGGTGTGGCCCTGAGCCGGGGCTCCTCGGTCGTCGGGCGGGGTTTTCGGACCCCGCCCTCCGTATGTCCCGAGGGGGCCCGCCGGGCGGCCGGGGCGTACGGAGGGCACACGGGTCCGGCGGGGGCGCCGATATGCCCCGGCTTGTGAGGCCGGGTCACGCCGGACGAGTGCCTTGACGCTCCCTCCCGCGTCCAGGAGAACACGCAGGCGTAGCCTGCTGGCTCGATCATCGCCGCGTGAGCGGCGGTCGGGCCCGGGTGGGAGGAACGTCATGGGTGCTGCTCCGGCGTTGGAGGAGCTGCGGGAGGTCTGCCAGCCGCAGGCCAAGCTGGCGAGCCGGAACGGCGAACACTGGGCGGGCCGTCTCTACATGCGCCGGATCTCGCTGCGAGCGACCCGCCGGCTGGTGCGTACCCCGGTCACCCCGGACCAGCTGACCTGGACCATGGTCGTGTGCGGGGTCGCCGCCGGCGCCGCGCTGATGATCCCCGGCCTGACCGGTGCGGTCCTCGCCGTGGTCCTCATGCAGCTGTTCCTGCTCTTCGACTGCGTGGACGGAGAGGTCGCCCGCTGGAAGGGCCAGAACAGCGCGACCGGCATCTACGTCGACCGGCTCGGCGCGTATCTCGCCGACGCGGCGCTGCTGGCGGGTGCCGGCTACCGGGCCGCCGAGTCCGGCTTCGGCGGCTGGCTGTCGGTGGGCATCGCCACCGCCCTCGGGGTCGTCCTGCTCAAGGCCTCCACCGACCTGGTGGACGTCGCCCGCGCCCGGCGCGGGCTGGCCGTCGCCGACGACGAGTCGACCCGCCCGCGCTCGCAGGGCGTGGCCACCGTGCGCCGCATCGCCGCCGCCTTCAAGATCCACCGGGTGACCAACGGCATCGAGGCCTCCCTCGTCCTGCTGGTCGCGGCGGTCGCCGACGCGGTGACCGGCGGCATCGAGCCGACCCGCTGGGCGCTGGGCGCGCTGGCCGTGATCACCTGGCTGATGGTCCCGGCCCACCTGCTGTCGATCCTGTCCTCGTCGCGCCTGCGTTGACGCACTCCGAGACGTACTCAGGCTCTTCAAGGCCCGGGACGTCCGGGAGGGCGGGGCTCAGGCAGGACCCCGCTCCCGGGCGGCGCTCGTGACGAGGTCCCGCAGCCGCTCCGTGTACAGCAGCAGGTTCTTGTGCGCCATCTCGGTGTCCGGGTGGCGGCTCGCGAACCACAGGCCCTCCCGGAGCCGGGTGACCCACGCGCACACCTGGTCGCCGTACGACACCCTGAGCAGCCCGTACGCGTTCAGGTCGGTCCAGCGGTCGGAACCGGGGATGTCGCGGGAGTCCGCGTACGAGACGATCGAGTACAGGTCGGGGGACGTGGGGCGGAAGTCCGTGCCGAGCAGGCGCAGCACCCGGTCGATGGGCATCCGGGACAGCCGCCGGTTGGCGTGCAGCGCCTCGCGCACGGTGCGCAGCGCGCTCGGGAAGTCGGTCGCCCGCTCCACGGGGATCTCGATCGGCGCGCCGCCGACGTACCAGCCCACGGATTGCGACCACCGGGACCTGGTCCGGGTGTGGAACGGCACGACCGTGCGGTAGACGGGCTCCCCACCGATCTCGTGGACGATGAGCGCGGTGGCGGCCAGGATGCCGACCAGACTGCCGCCCTGGGAACGGCAGTACGCCTCGAACCCGGCGGCGTCGGCCGCGCCCACGAGCGGCTCCCGCATGAGCTTCTGCTCGGGCAGTCCGTCACCGGGCGTCAGACCGAGGTCGACGGGGAAGGACGGCAGCCGCCCGTCGCACCGCTGGATGAACTCCCGCCAGCGGCCGACGATGTCGTGGGTGCCGTCGATCCGGTCCGCCTCCGCCCGCTCGGCCTCGCAGAAGTCGACATAGCTGCCGACCGGGGGGTGCTCCACGGCCCGGCCCGTGAGGCCGGCCGCGTACAACTCGTGGATCTCGGCGGGGATGCGGTAGATGGAGTAGGCGTCGACGTTGCTGTGGTCGAAGGCCATGTACACGCTGGTGCCGTCGTCGTGGACGACCGCCGTGTAGATGAGGTTGGGCCAGCGCAGCGCGTCGGCCGTCGCGTCGAAGCGGTCCTGGAGGTGGCGGGTCAGCCGGGTCGCGTCCGGGAAGTCGCCGACGTCCTCGCGGTGCAGCGACACCTCCTCCGGGGCGAGTGTGAACCGGCGCATCGGGGTGCCCGCGTCACCGGTCCAGCGGAAGCCGCTGCGCAACGTCTCGTGCCGCAGCGTCCAGCCGCGCAGGGCCTCCTGCAGCACGTCGAGGTCGACCGGGCCCGGGATGTCGAAGGCCGCGCCGAGCCAGGTCGGCACGAACAGGCCGTCGTCACGGACGGACCGGGCCGTCCTGATGTGGGACTCCTGGATGTATGCCGGTGGCCGCGCGTCCTCCGGCAGCACGGCGGCGATGTCCACGGTCCTCGGACTGAGTGTCCACTCGACGAGCCGTCCCGGCCGGATTCCGCACCGTTGGATGTCGGTCATTCGCACGGGGGCGTCTCCGTTCGCAGATGAGACAGACCCGATCAGGGGAATGCCGTTTCCACGAGCTGATACGCGACGTGTCGGCGCTTTTCGGCGAAACGGATGGCTCCCCGAACGACGTTGCGAAGGGCGCCCGATGCCGTTGGCCGGACCCCGGCCGTCCGTGCCCTGGCCGTCCTTAGCCGTCCTTGCCCTTGTCGCCCTGGCTGTCGTCCGGGTCCCGGTCCTTCTCCTCGTTCAGCGACTTGAGGAAGTCGGGGTTGTCGTCCGGGGCGACCCACTGCTGCCGGCCGCCGCCCCGGCTCCAGGCGGAACCGATCTGGCCGCCCGCGCCCATCGGATGCCGCTTCTTGCCGGCGATGATCCACGAGATGGAGCCGACGAGCGGGAACAGCAGCACGAGGATCGCCCACAGCGGTTTGGGCATGTGACGAATGTCCTCGTCCTTCGTGCTGATGCAGTCGATGAACGCGTAGACGCTCAGCGCGAGGGGGACGAGGAACATCAGCACCCGGAGCATGGGCCTCTCCAGAGAAGGGGTCGTCGGGGACGTCGGCACAGCCCCCAGGTACAGGCCCAGGGTAACCGTTCGGGGATACTTGGCCCCATGGCTTACGACGATCTTCGCTCCCTGCTCAGGGCCCTGGAGCGCGAGGGCGACCTCAAGCGCGTCAAGGCAGAGGTCGACCCGCATCTCGAGGTCGGTGAGATCGTCGACCGGGTGCAGAAGGCCGGCGGTCCCGCACTGCTCTTCGAGAACGTGCGCGGCTCGAGCATGCCCCTCGCGATGAACGTGTACGGCACCGACCGCCGGCTGCTGAAGGCGCTCGGCCTGAAGTCGTACGGCGAGATCAGCGAGAAGATCGGCGGTCTGCTCAAGCCCGAGCTGCCCCAGGGCTTCATCGGTGTGCGCGAGGCGTTCGGCAAGCTCGGCTCGATGACCCACGTACCGCCGAAGAAGGTGAAGGACGCCCCGGTGCACGAGGTCGTCCTGCACGGCGACGACGTGGACCTCGACCGGCTCCCCGCCCTGTTCACCTGGCCCAAGGACGGCGGCTCCTTCTTCAACCTGGGCCTCACCCACACCAAGCACCCCGAGACGGGCATCCGCAACCTCGGCCTGTACCGGCTCCAGCGCCACGACAAGCGCACCATCGGCATGCACTGGCAGATCCACAAGGACAGCCGCAACCACTACCAGGTGGCGGCCCGGCGCGGTGAACGGCTCCCGGTCGCCATCGCCTTCGGCTGCCCGCCCGCCGTGACGTACGCCTCCACGGCGCCGCTCCCCGGAGACATCGACGAGTACCTGTTCGCCGGGTTCGTGCAGGGCAGGCGGATCGAGATGGTCGACTGCAAGACGGTCCCGCTCCAGGTCCCGGCGCAGGCCGAGGTCGTCATCGAGGGCTGGCTGGAGCCGGGGGAGATGCTCCCCGAAGGCCCGTTCGGCGACCACACCGGCTTCTACACGCCGCAGGAACCGTTCCCCGCCCTGAAGATCGACTGCATCACGATGCGCAAGCGCCCGCTGCTCCAGTCGATCGTGGTCGGCCGGCCGCCGACGGAGGACGGCCCGCTGGGCCGCGCCACCGAGCGCTTCTTCCTCCCCCTCCTCAAGATCATCATTCCGGACATCGTGGACTACCACCTCCCCGAGGCGGGCGGCTTCCACAACTGCGCGATCATCTCGATCGACAAGAAGTACCCCAAGCACGCCCAGAAGGTGATGCACGCGGTCTGGGGCGCCCACATGATGTCGCTGACCAAGCTGATCGTGGTCGTCGACTCCGACTGCGACGTGCACGACCTGCACGAGGTCGCCTGGCGCGCGCTCGGCAACACCGACTACGCCCGCGACCTCAGCCTCGTCGAAGGCCCCGTCGACCATCTCGACCACGCCTCCTACCAGCAGTTCTGGGGCGGCAAGGCGGGCATCGACGCGACGAAGAAGTGGCCCGAGGAGGGGTACACGCGCGACGGCGGCTGGCCCGACATGGTCGAGTCCGACCCGGCCACGGCGGCGCTGGTCGACCGCCGCTGGAAGGAGTACGGACTGTGACGTCGGCCTCCGCCGCGCTCCCGCGGCAGCCGGGGCGCACGAGGGCGTTCCTGCGCCTGGTGATGATCGAGCACTCGGTCTTCGCCCTCCCCTTCGCCTACATCGCGGCCCTCACCGCGATGTACGAGTGGGACGGGAACATCCACTGGGGCCGGCTGCTCCTGGTCACGATCGCCATGGTCGGCCTGCGCACCTTCGCGATGGCCGCCAACCGGATCATCGACCGCGAGATCGACGCCCGTAACCCGCGTACCGCGCACCGCGAGCTGGTCACCGGCGCGGTGTCGGTGAAGCACGCGTGGACCGGCGCGCTCATCGCCCTCGTGGTGTTCCTGGTCGCGGCGGCCCTGCTCAACCCGCTCTGCCTGGCCCTCGCGCCGGTCGCGGTGATCCCGATGGTGGTCTATCCGTACGGCAAGCGGTTCACCGACTTCCCGCAGGCCATACTGGGCCTTGCCCAGGCCATGGGGCCGGTCGGCGGCTGGCTGGCGATCACCGGCGCCTGGTCCTGGGAGGCGGTCGTCCTCGGCCTCGCGGTCGGCATCTGGATCGGCGGCTTCGACCTGATCTACGCCTGCCAGGACGTCGACACCGACCGCGAGGTCGGCGTGAAGTCGGTCCCGGCACGCTTCGGCATCCCGGCCGCCATCTGGGGTGCCCGCGCCTGCCACGCCGTGACGACGGCCCTGTTCGTCTGGTACGCGGTCCTCACCGACGCCGGAGCCTTCTTCTGGCTGGGCCTCCTGATCGTCGCGGGCGCCTTCGTCTACGAACACACCATCGTCCGCCCGACCGACCTGACCCGCCTGAACCGTGCCTTCTTCTCGACGAACGGCTTCATCGGCATCAGCCTCTTCGTCTGCGCACTGATCGACCTTTTGGTGCGGGGACTCACCTTGTAGTCCTTCCAGGCGGTCGTGCTCGATGTTCGGCTGTGGGAGAGCGAGCGGACCGTAGGCTCCCCTCGTGCTCCCCGCTCCGGGGATGTTCCGAGCGCCATGCCCATGAACCCGTTCACGCTCACCTGCTCCCCGCGCATGCGGGGATGACTGTTCGGAGCCGTCGGCCTGGGCAGGGCGCGCGTACCGGGACGCGGTCTCACACGGTGAGTGCGCCCCGGCGTTCGGGTGCGCGGCGGAACAGGAAGGCCGCCGCCACGCCGGCCAGCAGGCCGATGAGGTGGCCCTGCCAGCTGACGCCGGTCTGGCCGGGGGCGATGCCCGCGAGGATCGAGCCGCCCCAGACCGCGCCGACCAGCACCCCGACGACGACGCCCATCGGCCGGCGCTCCACGAAACCACTGCACAGCAGGAAGCCGAAGAGGCCGAAGATCAGGCCGGAGGCGCCCGCGGTGTTGGTGTGCGCCGGGGCTATGAGCCACACACCCAGCCCGTCGGCCACGATGATCAGCGCGCACACGGCGGCGAACCGGCGCAGGCCGCCGAGGGCGGCGAGGAAGCCGAGCACCAGCAGCGGCACGCTGTTCGCCGCGACATGGGCGAAGCCGAAGTGGACGAAGGCGGAGGGGACGACGTCGACCAGCTCCGAGGTCGTGCGCGGCACGACGCCGAAGCCGTCCAGAGCATGGCCGGAGGCCGTGTCGACCACTTCCAGCAGCCACAGCAGCGCCACCCAGGCCGCCATCACCACGGCCGCCGTCTTCGCCCGCTCGCGTCCCGACCACGATGAACCGGTGTTGGACACGGCAACCCCCTCCGTCTGATCGTCCGCCTGGGGAACGGACCGGCCCCTTGCCCGGTTCCCACCCCACCATGCCGGATAGGCTCGGTGTCGTGAACCATCTCAAGCCAGGAGAGACGACCCGGACGCCTTGGATCCTGGGGGTGTCCGGCGCTTCCGGCACGCCGTATGCGGCTGCCGTGCTCCGTGCGCTCCTCCAGGCGGGGGAGAGCGTCGACCTCGTCGTCAGCCGCGCCTCGCGGCTCACCCTGCTGGACGAGACCGGCATCTCCTTCAGGGACGCCCACTGGCGCGACGACCTGCGGGAATGGCTGTCCCGGGGGGCGGACGGCAAACCCGGCACCTTCGCCGTGGACCTCGACGGCGTACGGCACTGGGCCGCCGGCGACCTCGCGGCGGGCCCCTCCTCCGGCTCGTACCCGAGCAAGGGCATGCTGATCGTGCCCGCCTCCACGGCCTGTGTGGCCGGGGTGGCGCTCGGGCTGTCCAAGGACCTGTTGCAGCGGGCGGCGAGCGTGGTCCTGAAGGAGGGGCGCAAGCTGGTCGTGGCCGTCCGGGAGACCCCGCTGAACGGCCAGACCCTGCGGCACCTGGTCACCCTCGACGACGCGGGCGCGGCCGTGGTGCCCGCCTCACCGGGCTTCTACGCGGGCGCGACGCACATCCAGGACCTGGTGGACTTCGTCGCCGGACGCGTGCTCGACGCGGCGGGCGTCGAGCACCGGCTCTACCGCCGGTGGAAGGGCGAACTCGGCGGGGGATCCACCCGTACCGAGTGAGCCCGAGGAGGCCGGAGGTCCCTCAGAGCCCTCCGCGTCCGTGGAGCCCGCCGCGGCACCGGCACCCGCAGCATCACCAAGAGCACCAGCAGCACCACCACCCGAACCACCTCTCAGCTCTCAGCAAACTCCAGACTCTTCAGCGGAAGGCTTCGATCGCATGGACGCGGTGGACAGGCAGCTCATCCAGGCCCTGAGAGAGAACGGCCGGGCCTCCTACGCCGAGCTGGGGCGCCTCGTCGGACTGTCGGGCCCCAGCGTCACCGACCGCATCAACCGGCTGGAGGCGGCCGGCGTCATCACCGGCTACCGCGCCACCGTGGACGCCGCCTCACTCGGCCTCGGGGTGACGGCCCTGATCGGCATCTCGCTCTCCGACGCCGCCGACCACGAGGACGTGGCGCAGCGGCTGAAGGACCTGAGGGAGATCGAGGACTGCTGGTTCATCGCCGGCGAGGACTCCTACATGCTCAAGGTGCGGGCGGCCGACGTGGACGGGCTGGAGCGGACCATCCGCCGGCTGTCCGGCACCAAGGGCGTCTCCCGGACCCGCAGCACCATCGTGCTCTCCACGAAGTGGGAGAACCGCGTCGGTGAGCTGCCCGAAGAGGTCGGGTAGCCGGGGCGTTACGGTTGGCGGAGTCTGTCTCAGGGAAACTCAGGAAAGGGGTATCGGCATGGACGTCGGGCTCAAGCGCGAGCTGGAGGAGAAGGTCCGCTCCGGTGAGCGGCTGTCCCGCGAGGACGGCATCGCGCTGTACGAGTCGGACGACCTGGCCTGGCTGGGCGGACTGGCGCACGAGGTGCGGACGCGGAAGAACGGCGACGTCGTCCACTTCAACGTCAACCGCCACCTCAACATGACCAACGTGTGCACCGCCTCCTGCGCTTACTGCTCCTTCCAGCGCAAGCCGGGGGAGAAGGACGCGTACACGATGCGCATCGAGGAGGCGGTGAGGCTCGCGAAGGAGATGGAGGCGGAGAACCTCACCGAGCTGCACATCGTCAACGGGCTCCACCCGAACCTGCCGTGGCGCTACTACCCGCGTTCCCTGCGCGAGTTGAAGGCCGCGCTGCCGGACGTGTCCCTGAAGGCGTTCACCGCCACCGAGATCCACCACTTCGAGACCATCTCCGGGATGTCCGCCTCCGAGATCCTCGACGAACTGATCGACGCCGGGCTCGAGTCCCTCACCGGCGGCGGCGCGGAGATCTTCGACTGGGAGGTCCGGCAGCACATCGTCGACCACCGCACCCACTGGGAGGACTGGTCGCGGATCCACCGGCTGGCGCACGAGAAGGGGCTGAAGACGCCCTGCACCATGCTCTACGGCCACATCGAGGAGCCCCGCCACCGCGTCGACCACGTGCTGCGGCTGCGTGAACTCCAGGACGAGACCGGCGGTTTCCAGGTCTTCATCCCGCTGCGCTACCAGCACGACTTCGTGGACATGAAGGACGGCAAGATCCGCAACCGCCTCCAGGCCAGGACGCAGATGGCGACCGGCGCCGAGGCGCTGAAGACGTTCGCCGTCTCCCGTCTCCTCTTCGACAACGTCCCGCACGTCAAGGTCTTCTGGGTGATGCACGGCGTCAACACCGCCCAACTCGCCCTCCAGTACGGCGCCGACGACATGGACGGCTCCGTCGTCGAGTACAAGATCACCCACGACGCGGACGACTTCGGCACGCCGGACAAGCTCACCCGCGAGGACCTGCTGGACCTGATCCGTGACGCCGGCTTCCGTCCCGTGGAGCGCAACACGCGGTACGAGATCATCCGTGAGTACGAAGCCGCCGACCCCGCCCGCCGCGAGTCGCCGCAGCCGATGCGGGTCTGAGGGAGAATCCCTGCCGTGCCTCTCGTTTTCACGCTGGATCCGCCCGTCACTCCAGAACTCCGTGACGGCATACTGGAGTTGTGGGTCGACGTCACCGACGCGGGCGGCGCCGTCGGCTTCGTGCCACCGGTGACGCGGGACGAGGTCCGCCCGGAGCTGGTGCGGCAGTTCGTGGCGATGGCCGAGGAGCGGTCCCGGCTGCTCGTCGGGTACGACGAACAGGGGCGGGTGGCCGCGACGGCGTTCCTCACCCTCAACACCCACCGGCTGATGACCCACTGGCTCTGGCTGTACACGGTGATGGTCCACCCCCGCCACCAGGGCAAGGGATACGGCCGAGACCTGCTCGCCGCCGTGGAACGGGCCGCCCGCACCCTCCCCGGCATCGAGGGGATACGGCTCACCTGCCGCGGCGGGCTCGGCCTGGAGCGCTTCTACGGCGCCTGCGGCTACAAGGAGGTCGGCCGGATCCCCGGTGCGATCCGGGTGGCCCCGGGCGACGAGCGGGACGACGTCGTCATGCTGCTGCCGCTGGCCTGACACCCCGCCCGGGGGCTTCGGGGGTGGGCGTGCTTCACTGGAGGATGTCCCATTGGGACACGTTCTGACCGTTCGTCCGGGAGAGTGGATGAGATGCTCCGCTACACGTTGATGCGCTTCGGGATCTTCGTGGGCTGCCTCCTGGTCGTCTGGGGCCTCGTCTACACCGGCCTCGCCCCGCGCGGCCTCGGCGACTCCAACGGCCTGTGGATCATCCTGCTCGCCCTGCTGATCTCGGCCCCGATCAGCCTCGTCGTGCTGCGCAAGGAACGGGACCGGGCCTCGGAGCGGATCGTGCGGCGGGTCGACCGGGTGAAGGCCAACCTGGAGGCCAACCGCAACCAGGAGGACGTGGCCGACGACGCCGCCCGCACCCGGACGCAGAGCCAGACGCAGAACCAGGCCCAGAGCCAGACCCAGCAGGGGCAGGCGCAGACCTCGTAGGCGGTGTGAGGTGTAGGCGGTGTGAGGTCCCTCACCCGTGCGCCGCTCCGCCCCAAGTGGTCCGGCACCCCGGTTTCCGTAAAACCCATGGAAACCGGGGTGCTTTGTGTTGTGCGGGTGCTTTTCGATCTCCACCTCTCAAAGTAAGGCTATGGGAGTCTCAAAGGGCAGGTGTTAAGGTCGTGGGGTGAAGTCAGCAGCCGTGTTCCCCACACCCCGGAGGGTCCCCCTCGTGGCGCGCCTGCACGTGGACCTCTGCCGGGTCACCACCGCGAACTGTCGCCCCTGACGTTCCCGGAGCCCTGACGTCCTGACGCCCACGGAGGCCCGGCCCTCCCGTGCGCGGCGCTTCCCGCGTCCTCGGTGCCCCGCTGCCCCGGCGCTACGTCCTGTCCTCACGCACTCCCCCCTCCCCGCAACGGAGCATGTCCGTGTCCACGAACACGAAGCCCTTCAAGCTGCCCATGAGGGCCCCCTTCTGGGCCCAGATACTCGCCGGCCTCGTCCTGGGCGTCCTGCTCGGCTGGCTCGGCCGCAGCCAGGACGTCACCTGGCTGGTCACGGCCCTGGAGAAGACCGGCGGCATCTTCATCGGTCTGCTCAAACTGGCCGTGGCGCCGCTCGTCTTCTTCGCGATCCTGGTCTCCATCACCAACCTGCGGAAGGTCGACAACGCGGCCCGGCTGGCCTCGCGCACCCTCCTCTGGTTCCTGGTCACCTCGCTGATCGCGGTGACCATCGGCCTCGTGATCGGCCTGGTCACCAACCCCGGCGCGGGCACCGGACTCACCCCCGCGGACGGCGGGATGCCCGAGAAGACCGGCTCCTGGATCGACTTCCTGACCGGCATCGTGCCGACCGACGTGATCACACCGTTCACCGAGCTGAACGTGCTGCAGATCGTCTTCCTGGCCGCCGTCGCCGGTGTCGCGGCCCTCCAGCTCGGCGAGAAGGCCCAGCCGATCCTCACCCTGAGCGAGTCCGTCCTCGAACTCCTCCAGAAGGCCCTGTGGTGGGTCATCCGCCTCGCCCCGCTCGGCACCCTCGGCCTCATCGGAAGCGCCATCGCGACCTACGGCTGGGGCCTGATCGGCCAGTACGCGACCTTCACCGTCGACGTCTACATCGGCTGCCTGATCGTCATGTTCGGCGTCTACCCGGCGCTGCTCGCGGGCGTCGCCCGGATCAACCCGATCCAGTTCTTCAAGGGCGCCTGGCCCGCGATCCAGCTGGCCTTCGTCTCCCGCTCCTCCGTCGGCACCATGCCGCTCACCCAGAAGGTCACCGAGCGCCTCGGCGTGCCGAAGGAGTACGCCTCGTTCGCCGTCCCGTTCGGGGCGACCACGAAGATGGACGGCTGCGCCGCGGTCTACCCCGCCATCGCCGCGATCTTCGTCGCCCAGATCTTCGACGTCCCGCTGGGTGTGGGCGACTACCTGCTGATCGCCTTCGTCTCGGTGGTCGGCTCCGCCGCCACGGCCGGCCTCACCGGCGCGACGGTGATGCTGACCCTCACCCTCTCCACGCTCGGCCTGCCCCTGGAGGGCGCCGGCCTGCTCCTCGCCATCGACCCGATCGTGGACATGATCCGCACCGCGACCAACGTCGCCGGGCAGGCCCTGATCCCGGTCGTCGTCTCCGCACGGGAGGGGCTGCTCGACCGCGACGCCTACGACTCGGCCCACTCCTCGCCCGTCGACACCACCCCGGCCGAGGAGCCCGGGCGGGTGCCGGTCGCCGCGGCCTGACCGGCGCCGGACGCCCCGCAACGACGGGCACGTCGCGACGTGCCCGTGGCGTCCGTCGCCTCCGTGGTGCCCTCCCGGCGGGACCGGGAGGGCACCACGGGCCCGTAGGCTGAGCCGTATGGGTGCCGTGAAGAGCAAGCGGATACCGCGGGCGGTCCGCGAACAGCAGATGCTGGACGCCGCCGTGCGGACCTTCGGCCGACGCGGCTACACGGCCGCTTCGATGGACGAGATCGCCGAACTGGCGGGTGTGTCCAAGCCGTTGGTCTACCTGTATCTGAACTCCAAGGAAGAGCTGTTCACCGCGTGCATCCGCCGTGAGGCGACGGCGCTCGTCGAGGCGGTGCGCGCGGGCGCGAGCCCCGGGCTGCCCGCGGACCGCCAACTCTGGTCGGGTCTGACGGCGTTCTTCACCCACACCGCGCGGCACCCGGACGCCTGGGCCGTGCTGCACCTCCAGGCCCGCACGCACGGCGAGGCCTTCGCCGCCGAGGTCGCCACGATGCGCGCGGAGGTCGTGGCCTTCGTGACCGAGCTGATCCTCGCCGCCGCCCGTGAGGCGCACCAAGACCCCGACCTCCCCGGCGGCGAGATCTCCGGGCTCGCGGAGGCCCTGGTCGGCGCCGCCGAGGCGCTCGCCGACTGGGCCAACGCCACCCCCGGCGTCACGGCCCGGCAGGCGTCGGCCACCCTGATGAACTTCTCCTGGGAAGGGCTGGGCGACCTGATGGCGGGCCGCCGCTGGTCACCGTCGGACGGCGCGGAGGGCAGTACCGCCGATCCCGGCCCGGTGGCTCACGCCGGGCGGACCTCTCCGGTCAGGTGAAGGCGGTCGCCGGGGCCGCACAGCTCGAAGCGCCCGTCCTGAGCCCCGTACGTCACCGCGCCCGGCAGCAGGACCGGGGCCTTGAACTCGGCGCGCACCACCACCGCCTCCGGGAGGCCGTGCGCGGCGAGGCAGCGGGCCACCGTCCACATGCCGTGCGCGATCGCGCGGGGGAAGCCGAAGAGGCGGGCGGTGAGCGGGTGCAGGTGGATCGGGTTGCGGTCGCCGGACGCGGCACCGTATCGCCGTCCCGTGTCCCCGGGCAGGCGCCAGGCCTCGACGACGGGCAGCGGCCGCCGCGCACCCGGTTCCTCCTCCCGGTGCGCGGCGGGCCGCCCCGATGTCCGGTGCCGGGCCAGATACGTGCTCCGCGACTCCCACACGAGGGCGCCGGCCGAGGTCCGTACCTCGGTGACCAGCGTGGCCTCCGTGCCGCGCCGGCGCGCTGCCAACCCCTCGACGTACACGCTCAGTTCGTGCGCCCCGGTGACGGGCAGGGTCCGGCGTCGGGTGATCCGCACCGAGGTGTGGACGAGTCCCGGCAGCGGCAGCGGGAAGTCCCGGCCGCTCATCAGCCGCACGGCCACCGGGAAGCCCAGCACATGCGGATACGTCAGCGGCAGCGCGTCCTCCCCGGTCGGGAAGCCGCAGACCCGCTCGTACGCCGCCAACCGCGCCAGATCCACCCGTAGTCCGGGCAGCACCAGCCGGGTGCGGGGGAACGCGGCGTCGGGGCGGGGCCGTTTGAAGAGCGACAGCGCCGCGCCGCGAGCCAGGAGCGGCGCGAGGGCGGGGGAGCGGGTCAGGCTCGGGTGGCGGTCGGCCATGTGCGGCTCCCGGCGGGGTGTGAGGGCTCACTCGCTGCGGACCCTTCGCTTACTCTGGAGTAAGGTTACCGGAGGTAAGGATGTGGCGCGGGTGAGCGCCGGAGCGCCGGTGAGCGCTTCGGTGTGCGAGGCGCGTACGTCATCGCAGCAAGCAGTTCCGCCGCACGCCCGACACGCCCGAGGAGTCGCCCGTGTCCGCTGTCCCTTCCTTCTCCGCCGCCGGTGCCGCCCACGGCGCCCCCGTCCTGGTCGAGCCGGAGACGCGGCGGCTGGACGGGGTCGTACGGGAGGCGGCGGTACCGCCGTTCGCGAAGCCGGTACGGCACGGATCGCTCGCCGACCTGCCCTTCGACAACGCTCACGCGACCCCGGACGCGGTGGTGCTGAGCCGCCGCACCGGACGGACCGGGGGCACCGGGAGCACCGGGGACGGCAGTTGGGCGGACGTGACGGCCGCCGAGTTCGCCGGCCAGGTCATGGCGGTGGCCAAGGGCCTCATCGCCGAGGGCCTGACCCCGGGCGACCGGATCGCCGTCATGGCCCGCACGATCTACGAGTGGACGGTCCTCGACTTCGCCGCATGGGCGGCCGGACTGGTCACCGTCCCCGTCTACCCCACGTCCTCCGTCTTCCAGGCCCGCTGGATCCTGCACGACTCGGGCGCCGTCGCCCTGATCACGGAAACGACCGCCCAGGCCGCCGCCATCGGCCCCGAACTGGAACACCTCCCCGACCTTCGGCATCTGTGGGTCGTGGAGAAGGGCCACGTCGAACGGCTCGCGGAGACCGGCCCGCACCTTTCGGACCAGGAGGTGGAGGTGCGCCGGGGAGTCCTCGGCCCGGACAGCCTCGCCACCCTGATCTACACCTCCGGCACCACCGGCCGGCCCAAGGGCTGCGCCCTCACCCACGGCAACTTCTTCGCCGAGGTGGACAACGCCATCGAGCTGCTCTACCCGGTTTTCAAGGCTCGGACCAGTGAAGAGGCCTCCGTCCTCCTCTTCCTCCCCATGTCCCACGTCTTCGGCCGCATGGTCGCCGTCGCCTGCGTCCGGGCCCGGGTGCGGCTGGGCCACGCGCCGAGCCTGAAGGCCGAGGAACTGCTCGAGGACCTGGCGAGCTTCCGGCCCACCTGCCTGCTGGCCATCCCGTACATGCTGGAGAAGATCTTCAACACCGCCCGCGCCGGGGCGGAGACGGGCAGGCGGGCCCCCGCCTTCGACCGCGCGGCCTCGGTGGCACGCCGCTACGGAGAGGCGGTCGACGCCCACCACACCGGTGCGGGCCACGGCCCGAGCGGCTCACTGAAGATCGCCCGCGCCTTCTACGACCCGCTGGTCTACCGCCGTGTCCGCAACGCCATGGGCGGCAGGGTCCGCTACGCCATCTGCGGCGGCTCCCCGCTCGGCCGCCGCCTGGCCGCGTTCTACGCCGGCGCCGGCATCGAGATCTTCGAGGGCTACGGGCTCACCGAGACCACGGGCGCCTCCACGATCACGCCGCCGCTCCAGCCCCGCCTCGGTACGGTGGGCTGGCCGCTGCCCGGCACCAGGATCCGTATCGCGGCGGACGGCGAGATCCTCGTCGCGGGCGAGCACGTACTGCGCGGCTACTGGGACCTCCAGGCCGGCGGAGTCGTCCCCGCGGCCCCCGACGGCTGGCTCGCGACGGGCGACCTCGGCCGGCTGGACGACGAGGGCTACCTGATCATCACCGGCCGCAAGAAGGAAATGCTGATCACGGCGGGCGGCAAGAGCGTCGCCCCGGCACCGTTGGAGAACTGGCTCCGGGCGCACCCCCTGATCTCCCAGTGCGTGGTCCTGGGCGACGGCCGCCCCTACGTCTCCGCGCTGATCACCCTGGACCTCGACGGCATCACCCACTGGTGCCGGATGAACGGCAGGCACCCGGTCCCGGCCGAGCTCCTGGTGGACGACGAGGAACTGCGCGCGGTCCTGCAACGCGCGATCGACGAGGCCAACAGGATGCTCTCCCGCCCCGAATCCATCCGCCGCTTCGCCGTCCTTCCCCACGACTTCACGGAGGACGCGGGCCATCTGACCCCGTCCATGAAACTGCGGCGCGACGCGATCCTCCGCGACTTCGCCGAGGAGGTGGAGGGGCTGTACAGGGGATAGGGGAGGAACAGGGAGAAGGGGAGGCGGCTCACGAGCCGTCGGCGGGCGGTGTGCGGGCGATCAGGAAGGCCTGGGGGGTCGACTCGCCCCGCGCCTCGTCCGCAGCTCGTTCGGAACGCAGGACGAGGGTGAACCCGGCCGCCTCCAGGAGGTCCGCCATCCGGTCCGGGCGGCGGCGCAGGAAGTCCAGGACGACCGGGTGACCGAACGGGCGCTCGAGGCGTCGGGCTTCCTCGCCGGCCTGGAAGGCGAGCAGCAGATGTCCCCCGGGTGCCAGGATCCGGCGGAACCCGGCGAACAGGGCCGGCAGGTCGTCCTGCGGGGTGTGGACGCTGGAGTACCAGGAGACGACGCCGGCCAGGCTGCCGTCGGGGAGGTCCGGCTCCAGCATCGAGCCCTGTTCGAAGCGCAGGCCCGGGTACTCGCGGCGGGCGATCCCGATCATCGATTCCGACAGGTCGAGGCCGAAGACGTCCAGGCCGCAGGAGGCCAGATGGGCCGTCACCCATCCGGGGCCGCACCCCAGGTCGGCGACCTCACCGCCGACCCCGACGAGCCCGGCGAACCCGGTCAGCAGCGCCAGCTCCAGCGGCTGTGCGGCGAAAACGTCACGGAAGTGGTCGGCGTAGTCCTCAGCGATGGCGTCGTAGAAGGCGCGGGTGGCATCGGTCACGGGCAGGGAGCCTAGCCGCCGCCACTGACAGCGGGGTGGGTGCGTGGCTGATGAGGGGAGCCGGGGAAAAGGCAGGAGCCCCTTTCGCCTGACGGCGCGGGGCTCCTTGGGTACTGCTAGTCGTTCCCGGATCGGCGAGGATCAGACCGGGGTGACGTTCTCCGCCTGCGGACCCTTGGGGCCCTGCGTGACGTCGAAGGACACCTGCTGGTTTTCCTCGAGGGAGCGGAAGCCGCTCGCGTTGATCGCGGAGTAGTGGACGAAGACGTCGGGGCCGCCGCCTTCCTGGGCGATGAAACCAAAGCCCTTTTCGGCGTTGAACCACTTCACGGTTCCGGTAGCCATAAGCCCTCCTTGGGCCCAAAGGGTTGCCCTGCTCCAGAACCCAGCAAGTGTGAAGACCAATTCCGCACAATCGCATCCGTCTGAGAACGACGAGAGCCCGCGGTCACATGCTCCGCAGGCTCTGTACTGCAAGGGAAACCAAACTGCAACTTGCGGACGAGCCTAGCACGCGACCGCCCGCGCGCAATAGAGGTCAAGATCACGTCACCCGAATGTTTCAACGTCACTGCCGTCCCGTGCGTGGGGGCGGATGTCGGGCGGTTGTCGGCCGGATGACGAGGTGATGGCGGGTCTGTGTCAGGCGTATGCCGGACCGGTGCCGGCATACGCCCTACGGGTGCGGAGTCGGTGTCGGGGCCCGGAGCGCTCGCTCCACGGCGTGAGGGCTAGCCTCGCGATGTGGACAATCCTCGCACCCGGCCGCGCGTCGGACACATTCAGTTCCTGAACTGCATGCCCCTCTACTGGGGGCTCGCGAGAACGGGCACTCTCCTCGACTTCGAGCTGTCGAAGGACACCCCCGAGAAGCTCAGCGAGAAGCTCGTGCAGGGAGATCTCGACATCGGGCCGATCACCCTGGTCGAGTTCCTCAAGCACGCCGACCAGCTGGTCGCCTTCCCCGACATCGCCGTCGGCTGCGACGGCCCGGTGATGTCGTGCGTGATCGTCTCGCAGGTCCCGCTGGAGCGGCTGGACGGCGCCCGGGTCGCTCTCGGCTCGACCTCGCGCACCTCCGTACGCCTCGCCCAGCTCCTGCTCGCCGAGCGGTACGGCGTACAGCCCGACTACTACACGTGCCCGCCCGACCTCAGTCTGATGATGCAGGAGGCCGACGCGGCCGTCCTCATCGGCGACGCGGCACTGCGCGCGAACATGGTCGAGGCGCCCCGCTACGGGCTCGACGTGTACGACCTGGGCGCGCTGTGGAAGGAGTGGACGGGGCTGCCGTTCGTGTTCGCCGTCTGGGCGGCGCGTCGCGACTACCTGGAGCGCGAGCCGGCCATCACCCGCCAGGTGCACGAGGCGTTCCTCGCCTCGCGCAACCTCTCCCTGGAGGAGGTCGGCAAGGTCGCCGAGCAGGCGGCCCGCTGGGAGGCCTTCGACGAGAAGACCCTGGCCCAGTACTTCACCACCCTCGACTTCAGCTTCGGGCTCCCGCAGCTGGCGGCGGTCACGGAGTTCGCCCGCCGAGTGGGGCCGACGACGGGCTTCGCGGCGGACGTGAAGGTCGACCTGCTGCAGCCGTGAGGACGCAGGGGCCGCCCACTGCCCTGCTGAAGGGTTCCCGCGCACGGGTGGCACCGGGGAAGGGGTGGACGGGGTGGACTCCATGCGGCCGCTCGACGTCGACGGCCCCACGGCCGTGGGGCCGTACCGGCTGCTCGGCAGGCTCGGAGCCGGTGGCATGGGCCGGGTCTACCTGGGCCGCAGCGCCGGCGGCCGTACGGTCGCGGTCAAGATCGTGCACCCGGACTTCGCGCTGGACGAGGAGTTCCGCGCCAGGTTCCGGCGCGAGGTCGAGGCCGCGCGCCGGGTGGGCGGCGCCTGGACGGCCCCCGTCCTGGACGCCGACCCCGACGCCCGGGTGCCGTGGGTCGCCACCGCCTACGCGGCGGGCCCGTCCCTCACGGCGGCCCCCTGCCCGCCCACACCGTACGGGCGTTGGGCGCGGGCCTGGGTGAGGCACTGGCGGCGGTGCACGAACTGGGCCTGGTGCACAGGGACGTGAAGCCGTCGAACGTCCTCCTCACCCTGGGCGGCCCGCTGTTGATCGATTTCGGCATCACCCGGGCGATGGACGGTACGGCCTCCCTCACCTCGACCGGCGTGTCCGTCGGCTCGCCCGGCTGCATGTCGCCGGAGCAGGTCCTGGGCAAGGGCGTCACGGGCGCGGCGGACGTCTTCTCGCTGGGTGCCGTGCTGGTGTACGCGGCGACGGGCGAGCCGCCGTTCCGCGGTGACTCCTCGGCGACACTGTTCTACAAGGTCGTCCACGAGCCTCCGGAACTGGGCGACCTGGGCGGACGGGACGGCTCGGGCGACCAGGTGCGGGAACCGGTGGCCGCCTGCCTGGACAAGGACCCCGGCGTCCGTCCGACCCCGGCGGAGGCGGCCGTCACCCTCCTGGTGTCCTGGAAGGAGCCGGTCCTGGACGAGCCCCTGGAGGGCATCGTGGACGGCATCGCGCGGACGCTGTCGCTCTGACGCGCGTTCCGGGGCCGCCCGGTTCTGGAACATCCCGAGGATCTGCACACCGTTCACAGTGGAGCCGTACGACGGGCACGAGTGCCGGGAAATCCCTCTCGCATTCCCTTCCAGGGCCGCCGACGGGCTGCTTACGGGCCAGTACGAGTGAAGGAAGTGGGGGGTTCGGTGGACTGCTTCGCCACACTCGTGAATTCCGCGACGATCGGTTGGGGAATATGGTTCGTGCGCCGCTGGTCACCTCATTCCTCGCATGCTTTGATCAGGTCGTGCGGTTCGCCGGAAGATAATCCCGGGTTCGGGAATCCGGAGAAATCCGCCCCTGCTCATTGTTGATACGAAGGGAAACGCGCGCCATGAACCTCGTCCCCCAGGTCGCGACCGCCGAAATCTCCGACGCCGAGCTGGACTCCGTCTCCGGCGGCCAGGCGGGCGTCGGCTCCGCGGCCGACGCTGGTATCGGTGTCCACGCCGGGGCGGGCGCCCTCGGTGCCCACGCCGAGGTCGGCAACATCGGCGTCACCGCAGGCCTGGGTGCCTCCGTCTCCCCCGAGGGCCTCTCGGCGGCCGGCGCCCTCGCCGTCACCCAGTACTGACGGAACACGCCCCGTGGGCCCCGGCTCCATCCTGGAGCCGGGGCCCACGACGCATCTGCGGGGCGGTGCGCCACGGATGCGGCGAAGGGGCGCTGTTCATCGCCCTTACCGCCCTGCTCGTCCTTGACCTTCTTTTTGTCCTTGGTCTGCTCGGCGAGTTCATCGCTTCGTTTTCCGAGGTTTGCAGAGGTGTGCGGGACTGTTCCTGCGCCAGGAGCCTTTCACTCCCGGCGACTTGACGGACTGGAGTATTCCCGAGGCGGACGACGGCGCCCCCGGATATCGTCACCTTCTCCTCCGGGCAGGGCGGGGAGGATTTCCGGGAGGAGCACGGCTGCGCTCTCGGCGCCTTGGGACAAGGGCCGTACGCGGTCTTCTGTCGCCTCCGCGCGCAGCCGCTGCACGCGACGACGGTGCCCGGGGTGCGAACCGGGTCGACGGAGTCCCAGACCTCCGGGGTCGGCAGCCGTCGGCCAGGGACGGCACCCGGGGCGATCCCGTGTGGTGTGACCTCGTGGCGGGGTGACGGGTTGAACATGCCGACCGGGGAGGGCTTTGAGCAGAGTTGCCGTGAAGGGCCGGCGCAGAGCGTCATCCTGCGGCTGTTCCCCTGGCGTGGGATCGATGCGCCGGATACCGTCCGCGGGGGGTGCGGGCCAGTGGGGACCTCGGCGACCCGGAACGGCTCACCGCTCTCGCCGCCGACCTCATGGCCGCAGCGGCGGGACGGGCGCGGAGGGACGGGTGCGGAGGGGATGAGCAGGGTGGGGACGAGCGTGGCGGGGATGAGTACAGGGTGACGATCGGCCTGCTGGCCGCGGCCGCCGCGCTGTGGGGTGCGGCGGCGGGTGCGCTGCTGCCGCGGGCGGCCTACCGGTTCTCCGTACCGGCGGGGGAGGAGTGGCGGGCGGTCTGCCCCGCGGGACACCCCCTCGCGGGCTGGCTCGGACCGGCCCGGTGCGGGCGGTGTGCGGCGGCGCCCCCGTACGGCTCGAGCACCGCCCTCGTCGTCGTCACCGCCCTGGTCTGCGCCGCCCTCGCCGCCGCCACCGACACGCGGCCCGAGGTGGGTGTCTGGCTGCTGCTCGCGCCCGTCGGCGTGCTGCTGGCGGTCGTCGACTTCCGGGTCCAGCGGCTGCCCGACCCGCTCACCCTCCCGTTCGCCGGAGCCGCCCTCGCCCTGCTCGGCCCGGTCACCCTCGTTCCCGAGCACGCGGGCGAGTGGACGACCGCCCTGCTGGGCGCCCTCGCGCTCGGCGCCGGCTACTTCGTCCTGTTCCTCATCAACCCGGGCGGCATGGGCTTCGGCGACGTGAAGCTCGCCCTCGGCGCGGGGGCCGTCCTCGGCTGGTACGGCTGGCCCACCGTGATGCTCGGCGCCTTCGCCGGGTTCCTGTTCGGGGCGCTGTACGGCGGTGCCCTCGTCGTCGCGCGGCGGGCGGGGCGCAAGACGGCCGTACCGTTCGGGCCGTTCCTGATCGCCGGCGCGTTCGCCGGGCTGCTGATCGGCGCGTACACGGCCTGACGCCGGGGGGGCGCGCGCACCGGGTGCGGGTACGGCCTGACGTCGGGTGCCGTGGGCCGCTGGCGTAGGCTGGTCCAGCCCGTCCGCAACCCTTACGAGCCTCACGAACCTTACGAAAGGGACGCCCGGTGACCGAGAAGGCCGACCTTCAGCCCATCCTCGACCGTGCTGCCGCAGGCGGGCGGATCACCCCCGAAGAGGCGCTCGACCTCTACCGCGACGCCCCGCTGCACGCGCTGGGCGCCGCCGCCGACGCCGTACGCCGCCGCCGGTACGCCGGGACCGAGCACATCGCGACGTACATCATCGAGCGCAACATCAACTACACGAACGTGTGCGTCACGGCGTGCAGGTTCTGCGCCTTCTACGCCGCGCCCAAGGACACCGCCAAGGGCTGGACCCGCGACCTCGACGACATCCTGCGGCGTTGCGCCGAGACCGTCGAACTCGGCGGTACGCAGATCATGTTCCAGGGCGGCCACCACCCGGACTACGGCGTCGAGTACTACGAGAAGCACTTCGCGGCCATCAAGAAGGAGTTCCCGCAGCTCGTCATCCACAGCCTGGGGGCGAGCGAGGTCGAGCACATGGCCCGGATCTCGAAGGTGCCGGTCGAGGAGGCCATCACGCGCATCCACGCGGCCGGGCTCGACTCCTTCGCCGGGGCCGGCGCCGAACTGCTGCCCGAGCGGCCGCGCAAGGCCATCGCGCCGCTGAAGGAGTCCGGCGAACGCTGGCTGGAGATCATGGAGATCGCGCACGGGCTGGGCGTCGAGTCGACGTCCACCATGCTGATGGGCACCGGCGAGACCAACGCCGAGCGCATCGAGCACCTGCGCATGATCCGGGACGTGCAGGACCGCACGGGCGGCTTCCGCGCCTTCATCCCGTACACCTACCAGCCCGAGAACAACCACCTGAAGGGCCGCACCCAGGCCACGATCTTCGAGTACCTGCGGATGATCGCCATCGCCCGGCTGTTCTTCGACAACGTCGCCCACATCCAGGGCTCCTGGCTGACCACGGGCAAGGAGGTCGGCCAGCTCTCGATGCACTACGGGGCGGACGACCTCGGCTCGATCATGCTGGAGGAGAACGTCGTCTCCTCCGCCGGCGCCAAGCACCGCTCCAACCGCCTGGAGATCATCGACCTGATCCGCAAGGCGGGCCGGGTCCCCGCGCAGCGGAGCACGACGTACGAGCACATCGTGGTGCACGACGACCCGGCCGACGACCCGGTCGACGAGCGCGTCGTCTCGCACATCTCGTCCACGGCGATCGAGGGCGGCACGGCCCACCCGGAGCTGAAGCTGCTCCCCGCGAACTGACGCGACCGTGCTCACGATCCACGTGGCCGAGGCCACGCCCGAACTGGCCGTCCTGATCGACGGCGCGATCGTCGCCGCCGTCGGCCCGTACGAGGAACTGGCCGCCGCCCGTCCGCAGGCGCGGGTGCGGCGGTGGCCCGGCATCCTCACCCCCGGGTTGCTCAACCCCTACGGGCCCGAACTGCTCGAAGGGACCTACCACCCGGACCCGCGCGAGGCCGACGAGTTCGGCACCGAGCCGATCACCGGGGAGCGGGCGCAGGCGATCTTCCGCGCCGACGAGTCACGGCGCGGCGCCAGCGCGCGCCGCGGGGTGCAGCGGCTGCTGGCGCACGGAACGGTCGCCGTCGCGGGCGAGCTGCGCAGCCGGCCGGTCCTGGACGCCGTGCGCCGGGCCGGGCTCGTGGTGGGCGCCCGCCCGGCGCGCCTGCCGGGGCCGCCGTCCTTCTCGCCGGTGCCGCTCGTCCTGCTGCCCGGGCCGGCTCCGGGCGGCCCTGCCCGGTTCGCGGTGTTCGACGTGGCGGACCGGGCCGAGCTGGTCCGCGACGGGGCGTCGACCTGCGTGGCCACCGTCGTGGGCGGCCGGCTGGTGCACCGGCGTCGCTGACGGGCCGGCCGAGGCCGGGGGACGCAGCGAGCCGGCGAGGCAGAGGGAACCGACTGAGACAATGACACACACCGCTCCTGAGACAGCCCCGTACCCGGACAAGTGAGGCCGAACTCCCGTGACCCGCGCAACCCTGGACAAGCAGCCACACGAAGTCGCCTCGATGTTCGACGACGTGGCGGAACGGTACGACCTGACGAATGACGTGCTGTCGCTCGGCCAGGACCGGATCTGGCGCAAGGAGGTGGCGAAGGCGGTCGACGCGCGTCCCGCGCAGAAGGTCCTGGACCTGGCGGCCGGCACGGGCACGTCCTCGGAGCCCTTCGCGCGGACCGGCGCCTACGTCGTCCCCTGCGACTTCTCCCTCGGCATGCTCCGGGTCGGCAAGCAGCGCCGGAACTGGCTGCCCTACACCGCCGGCGACGCGACCCGGCTGCCGTTCAAGGACGACGTCTTCGACGCCGTCACCATCTCCTTCGGGCTGCGCAACGTCCAGGAGACGGACGCCGCGCTGCGCGAGATGCACCGGGTGACCCGGCCCGGCGGGCGGATCGTCATCTGCGAGTTCTCACACCCCACGTGGACGCCGTTCCGCACCGTCTACACCGAGTACCTGATGCGCGCGCTGCCGCCGGTCGCGCGGTCGGTGTCGTCGAACCCCGACGCGTACGTCTACCTCGCCGAGTCCATCCGGGCCTGGCCCGACCAGCCCGCCCTGGCCGAGCGGCTGCAGGGCGCCGGCTGGACGAAGGTGGCGTGGCGCAACCTCACGGGCGGTGTGGTCGCGCTGCACCGGGGCTTCAAGGCCGGCTGAGGACGGCCGCGCGGGGGGCGGCCGGTTCACGGGGTTCCTCCAGTTCGCGCCGGCGGCCGCCGACGGGCGGTACGGGTGCGCGCGGCTCGCGCACCCCTCCGCCGCCGTCCCCCTCACCGAAGCCGAACCACACATGGACCAGGGAGCCCCTGGGCACCTCGACGCCCGGCTGCGGATACTGGCGTACGACGTGGTCGACGACGGTGAGGCGGAAGTCCGGCCGGTCCGGCGCGTCGAGGGACAGGCCGTGTGCGCGGGCGGACTCGCGCGCGTCCACGGCCATCAGGCCGACCAGGCGCGGAACACGTACTTCCGGTGTCCTGCCGGATGTCCTGGGTGTCACACGCACGGACGTCACCCCCCAGCGGTACCGGCAGGGTAGACCCGGCCACGCGCCCGCAGGAAGCAACTCGTGGCCATCTGTGACAATCGGTCACGGTGCGTAGGTGAAGTGGTGATTCAGGCTTCCGGTTTCCTCTGCTCCTCCGGTTTCCCTCGGGTCTCCGGTTTCAGAGGGCCAGGCGGTAGCAGTGTCCCTCCCGGCGCGAGACCGGGGTGGTGAACGTCCCGGCGAGACGCATGCCGAGCCGCCGGGTGACCGCGGTTGAGCGGGTGTTGCGGGCGTCGACCATGGCGACCACGTCCGAGACGCCCGTGGCGCGCACCCGCTCCAGGGTCTGCCGGGCGGCGGCGGTCGCGTACCCCCTGCCCCAGTGCTCCCGGCCGAGGCGCCAGCCGATCTCGATCTCGCCCGTCGGGCCCCAGTCCCGTTCCCAGGGCTGGGCGCCCGTGAAGCCGAGGACGCGGTCCGTCCCGTCGACCACGGTCCACAGGCAGAACCCGCGCTCGGCGTCGTGCCGCCGCTGGCGGGCGGTGAGTTCCTCGTAGACCGACAGCTCCGCGGCCTCGCCGCCGTGGAACTCCATGACGTCCGGATCGGCGAAGATCCGGTGCCAGGCGAAGGCGTCCTCGTGGGTGGGCACACGGAGCCGTACAGCGGGCAGAGCTCGGTTCACGGAGGCAGCCCTTCAGCCGGGTGATCAATTCTGCTGCATAGACTGCCCGTGTCCAGTGCCTGTCGGCACGCAGATATCGAACTTGGGGAGATCCCGCCGTGACCGAGCCCCTCTCCGACAACACCGCCGACGTGATCGTCGTGGGCGCGGGGCCAGCCGGCTCCACCACCGCGTACCACCTGGCCAGGTCCGGTCTCGACGTGCTCCTGCTGGAGAAGACGGAGTTTCCGCGGGAGAAGGTCTGCGGCGACGGCCTCACCCCGCGTGCCACGAAGCAACTCGTCGCGATGGGCATCGACATCTCCGAGGAGGCGGGCTGGCTGCGCAACAAGGGCCTGCGCATCATCGGCGGCGGTGTCCGCCTCCAGCTCGACTGGCCGGAACTCGCCTCCTTCCCCGACTACGGCCTGGTCCGCAAGCGCGACGACTTCGACGAGCAGCTCGCCCGGCAGGCCCAGAAGGCCGGCGCGCGGCTGTACGAGCGCTGCAACGTGGGCGCGCCGATCATCGACGACCGCACCGGCCGCATCATTGGTGTGAAGGCCAAGCTCGGCGAGGAGAAGCGGGAAGTCACCTTCCACGCCCCGCTGGTGGTGGCCGCCGACGGCAACTCCACCCGGCTGTCCCTGGCGATGGGGCTGCACCGCCGCGAGGACCGCCCGATGGGCGTCGCGGTCCGTACGTACTTCACCTCGCCCCGCCACGACGACGACTACCTGGAGTCCTGGCTGGAACTGTGGGACCGCCGCGGAGCGCAGGACCGGCTGCTGCCCGGCTACGGCTGGATCTTCGGCATGGGCGACGGGACGAGCAACGTCGGCCTGGGCGTGCTCAACACCTCGGCCTCCTTCAAGGAACTGGACTGGCGCGAGATCCTGAAGGCATGGTGCGCCTCGATGCCCGAGGACTGGGGCTACACCCCGGACAACATGACCGGCCCGATCCGCGGCGCCGCGCTCCCGATGGCCTTCAACCGCCAGCCCCACTACACGCGCGGGCTGTTGCTCGTCGGTGACGCGGGCGGCCTGGTGAACCCCTTCAACGGCGAGGGCATCGCCTACGCCATGGAGTCCGCGCAGATCGCCGCCGAGGTCATCGTCCAGGCGCACGCCCGGACGACGCCGGCCCAGCGGGAGATCGCCCTCCAGCGTTACCCGCGCGTCCTGAAGGACACCTACGGCGGCTACTACACGCTCGGCCGCGCGTTCGTGAAGCTCATCGGCAACCCGAAGATCATGCAGATCGCGGCCCAGCGCGGTCTGACGCACCCGATGCTGATGAAGTTCACCCTGAAGCTGCTCGCCAACCTGACCGACCCGACGGGCGGCGACGCGATGGACCGCGTCATCAACGGTCTGAGCAAGGTGGCGCCGAAGGCGTGAGGCGTCCCGCGCGTGCGGGAGCCGTGAGGGGCGCTGTGGGCGGCCGGGGCCGGACGGACGGACTCCCGGCCGCCGACGCGTGTTCGGGGCGCTGTGAGGGGCCGCCACGGCGCCACAGGGCGCTCGGTCGATGCGATGTCACCCCGTCAACGCACGCCACACAGGTGATGATTCGGGCATACGGGCCATCTCGGCCGGGGGGTCGGGTGAAGGGGAACGCGCGGGCTGGGGGGCCGCCGCCACCACTCGGTGGCGGCGGCCCCCCAGC